>JBILKT010000152.1:0-4403 GCA_044376545.1 Alphaproteobacteria bacterium | reverse complement strand
TTTTGAGGTCAAAAACAGCGTTTTTGTCCCTGATTTGGTAAAATGCCAAAAATAAAATCATTGAAAATCAATGTATTGCAAATTTTATAGGGGGCTGGGTAGTTACAAGAAAACAGCACTAGGTTCTGTTGAGATTTTAAATATTTTGAGGCGAAAATGGCAGTATTTCGAGAACCGCAACGCAAGTGTACTTCTTGGTACATGCGGAGCGGAAGCGCAGAAATCTGACATTTGCAGACCAAAAGATGACAAATCTCAACAGAACCTACCCCAACGCCTTCTCCAACGCCCCAATCAGCAACGTTTGCTTATTCTTATTGGTGATTTGCATGCCATAGGAATCGCGCACATAGAACGTATCAATCGCGGTTTGCCCGAAGGTAGAAATTTTTGCCCGCACAATCTGCACTTTTTGATCCCACAAACACGAGGCGAGCGTATAGAGCAGCCCTGTTTGATCGGTCGTTGTAATTTCCAAAATAGTGTGGGTGCTGCTGGTGATGTTGTCGAAGAGCACCTGTAGCGGCACGCTATCCGTATTCGTGCAGGTGAAATTCTGCATCATTTGTCGTTGGGCTGCAAGGGAACTGCTCAGCATAGTGCGGATTTTTTCGAGCAATCGCCCTGCTTGATCGGCATGTAACACAGTTTTATTGGGGGTTTGAATGTAAAACGTGTCCAGCACAAGACCATTGGCGAGCGTGAGAATTTGCGCGTCCACAATGCTCATTTGACTCAAAGCAAAACTGCCCGCCAGAAAAGCGAACAGACCGGGTTTGTCTTCCGTACAGACCGTAATTTCCGTAACAGAACGCCCCTCATTGATATTGAAGGCAAGCAGCGGTTGCGACATCGGCAGACGCTTATAGTGTAAGAGTTCAAAATGGCGCTGTTGCTGCTCCAAGGTAAATGTCAGCCAATAGGCATCGGGCATCGCCGCCACCCAATAGCGCTTATCGTCATCGCGCCAGTCTGTGAGTGTGTTTTGCAGGGCAGTTTTGGCAGACAACAAGCGTTTCTCGCGGCCCACCGTCAGCATCCCTGCGGTGAGCACATCTTCTGCGGCAAAATAGAGATCGCGCAGTAACGAGGTTTTCCACGCATTCAACAGCTTGGGATTCGTGGCCTTAATATCTACAACGGTCAACATCAGTAACAACCGCAGTTTCTCTAACGATTGCACCGTTTTTGCAAATGTTTGAATGGTGTCAGGATCATTGCAATCGCGCTTCAACGCAAACGTGCTCATCAGCAGGTGGTTTTCCACCAGCCATGCCGTCATTTCTGTTTCTTGGGGTGTCATGCCCCATTTCGGACAATAATCAAGCGCCAGCGCTGCGCCCAACAACGCATGATCCCCTCCCCGCCCTTTGGCGATATCATGCAGGAACACCGCCGCACACAACGCCCGTTTCAGATGGATTTTATCAGCTAAAGACGAGGCTATAGGGAACTGATCTTTTAAATCGCCCTCCAGCAATTTGTGTAACAATCCCACGGCAAACAGGGTGTGTTCGTCTGCTGTGTAGACGTGATACATATCATATTGCATCAGGCCTATCAGCGTTTTAAACGCAGGCACCAACACACTAAGCAAACCACTCTCCCGCATTTGCCGCAGATATGTTTCCGCAGCAGGATGTTGCAACAGTTCTAAAAAATGCCCGTATGATTGCTGTAGCAGGACGGGCGATGCCGCAACCATACGGGCATGGCGTTTAATAAAAGCAAGAAGTGCGGGATGCAGCAGCAAATCTTCTCGTGCGGCAACCAGAAAACTTTCTGCCAAACACCCTAAATTCTCTGCTGCTTTTTGTGTGTCTTGCAGGGTGAGATAGCCTCCCATTTGCTCAAATGGTTCGCGAATTTTTGCATATGATGAAAAGGACGCAAAAGAAAAGCTCTTTTGAGTTTTTTGTGGCGCATTTTTGCTTAATGAAAGACGTGCCGTGAAAGCTTCTGCAATGGCAATTACCCGCTGCGCCTGTAGGTGATAATGTTTCATGAGACGATCAACAGGCTTTTGTGTGCCTTTTTGCAAGTACCCAAAACGCCCCGCAATGTCTGGCTGCAAGACAAAGACGAGTGTTTCTTGCGCCTTCTTTTGTAGATAATGCAGGGCACAGCGCACAGACATAAAAAATCGTTCTGCCCGTTCCAAATCCCGTTGTTCTTTCGGGGTGATATAGCCTAATAGCACCGCCTCGCCTATGTTGCCACGGGGGGAGACAGCGCGCATCAGCCACTGAATAGTATGAATATCCCGCAACGCCCCTTTTGCTTCTTTAACCTGTGGTTCAACCAAGGCAGCCGCATCGCCAAATTTTAGGTGTCGTTCTGTTTGCTCTGCTGTTTTCAGCGCAATAAAGGCGGCGGGATTGTGCGCGATATTCTTCTTGAAAAACGCGTGCCAGCTTTTGACGAACAGCTTTTGATTGCCCCACAAAAAACGCGCATCAAGCAGCGTGGTCGCAACCGTAATTTCTTGCTTGGCAATACTCCGCAATTCTTGAGGCGTACGTACAGCGTGCCCTACTTTAAAACCCAAATCCCACAGAGCGGCAATCACCCTATCAATAAAGGGGGCATGTGTTGTGCCTTTTTCCGTGATAAACAGTAAATCAATATCTGAGGCAGGGGCAAGCAACGCCCGTCCATAACCACCTGTTGCCACAATCGCCAGTTCTGTTGCATCGGGATTGTGTGTAAGCAGAATATCCCCCAACGTGCGAACCAGCTGATCCGCCAGTTTTGCAAGATCTTGCGCTGTTGTCATGCCATTACGATGCATCCAAAAGTCTTGCTCTATCTTTTGTTGCGCCTCTGCCAGCATGGTTTTAAGCGACGCAAGATCAAGATGTTGCGGCGTTGTGGCATTCAGTGTTGCAAGAGCCTTGCGGCGGTTAAAGTAAAGAGGCATAAAGAGGGTGTAGGGTTTAGGGATAGATTTATCCTTAACCCTAAAGGAGCGTTATTAAAAATGCTAGCGTCGATTGAAATTGTTTTAGATACAGAGACAACAGGACTAGATCCCGCTTTAGGGCATCGGCTTGTCGAGATTGGCTGTGTTGAGCTAAAAAATCACGTGCCCACAGGCCGCGTGTTTCACCAGTATATTAACCCTGAGCGCGATGTACCCGAGGAAGCGTTTCGGGTGCATGGTTTATCACATGAATTTTTGCAGCAACACCCGCCGTTTGCAAGCGTTGCACAGGCATTTCTCGCGTTCGTTGCAGACCATCCGTTGATTATTCACAATGCAAGCTTTGACATGAAGTTTATCAACTACCAGCTCGAATGCCTTGAGTTGCCGCAAATCCCGATGACACGCACCATTGATACGCTCAAGCTTGCCCGTCAACGTTATAAAGGCGGCCGCTATAGCTTAGATGCGCTCTGCCAACGATTGGGCATTGATAACAGTAATCGGGTAAAGCATGGCGCCCTATTGGATGCTGAATTGCTCGCAGACGTTTATCTTGAAATGCGCGGCGGCAGACAACCAGACTTTGGCTTAGGCGACAGTATAAGCGGCACGCAACTCGTCGCAAGAGAAACGTCACACGCAATCCCTGCGACAATCTATCCCGTTCGCACGTTCTCCGTCTCTGCCGCAGAAAAAGCGGCGCACGAGGCATTTTTGCAAAAAATAAAAGACCCGATGTGGAAGAAGGCGGGGTAAGGGCTTGTCCCGAAACTAACGTACGAGGAGAAAGTTAAGATTTTTGCGCGAAAAATCACTCCAAAATAGCGGGGTATACGGGAGTATTTTCCCTATTTTGGAGTGATTTTGCAGCCAAAAAGATCAATTTTAAACTTGTGCGTTAGTTTCGGGACAAGCTCTAAAGGCTACTGCTTTTCGGAACGCTTATAGACGATATAGTCTTTCGTCTCATGCAACAAAGAATAGTTGCTCCAAATTCCTCTAAAGATAGGATCTTTCTGCAAGAATCCCAAATAGTCTATCTTTGCAGCTTTAACCACCACCACTAAATCAGGCTGATAGAATTGAAAATCTTCAATAACAGCGGCGGTTGCATATGCTGTAATTTGCTTCAGTAAAGCAGGATTAAGGTTTGCTGCGCGGTATGGTTTGCTTAACCCATCGATTAAGTAGAATCCAGGAAAACGGGAAGCCCATATAAGGGGGCTTTCAATTCGAAAGGGGAACTGTGGATTTAATCCCCCCACCATGACTGTCGCGCTTTTTGCTGTGGGATCAAGATCTTGTAAGGTGATGCTGACAAGTGCCTTTTCGGCTTGTTGGGGATAGAAAATCGCATAGACTATATTTTGGCATAATGGAAAAAAAGGGGGGCTGCTAGAGAGTATTTAACAGGAAGCAGATGGCGTTTTTCTTGCGGTGTATTTTCAACCCCCGGTGGAGGGTAATTTTTTCCTTG
>JBILKT010000151.1:0-4407 GCA_044376545.1 Alphaproteobacteria bacterium | reverse complement strand
CGGCTACTTTCACGCCGCTTGCAGTGGAAACCCAAGTGGAAGAACTGATTATTTTGGGCTTACGGGTGCATACAGGCATTTCCCACGCAACCTTCGCACGCGTTGCAGGCAAGACGATGCAGGCGTATTTTTCTGCAGAGACGCTAGAAAAACTAACCCAACAGGGATTATTGGTTATTGATGCGGCGGGATTCAGGGCAACAGCGGCGGGGTTGTTGGTGCTGAATTATGTGGAGGAGCAGCTTTTGGATTCTATCATGGGGTAGGCTTTGATAAGAATAGCCAGACCCCGTTATAAAAACGGGGTGACGTTTGGTGATGATAAAAGAATTCCCAGACCCCGTTATAAAAACGGAGTGACGCTCTGCACCATAGTCCGTCACCCCGTCTTCATGACGGGGTCTGGGAAAAAAGGTATCATCTTGGTGTATACCGCTCGCATTTCAAGATTATCAAAAAAATCTTGCGAGCGGTAAAGCCCGCGCGGCGCTTGAGCGTTTCATCGCAACTTCTTGCACTGCGATGAGTATAGCGGCGTGTTGATAGGTCGTTTTTCTAAAAATCCAAATCCGCATAGTGCGGAACGGGGGCAAGGGCAGGCATCCGTTCTTGCAGCAGGGGACGGAAAGACGGACGGGATTTAACGCGGCTATACCACTCCTTCGTGATTTCGTGTTGTTCCCACGGCACATGACCAAGATAGTCAAGGGCAGAAAGATGAGCGGCGGCGGCTAAATCTGCCACGGTGAGTTCATCGCCTGCCAGCCATTTGCGGCGATCGACGAGGAATGTAATATAGTCAAGGTGATAGGTAATGTTAGCGGCACCCGCCCGCAACGCCATAGAATTAGGCGTCCCTTTGCTAAAGAGCCGACGAAACACTTTTTCATCCAACAAATTTGCGGTGACTTCTTTGTTAAATTTTTGATCAAACCACGCGGTGATACGGCGGGCTTCTGCCCGTTCAGCCGGTGTTTTGCCAAGTAAGTTTACCTCTGGATAAACTTCTTCTAAGTATTCAACAAGCACGTTGCTATCCGCAATTACGGTGCCATCTTCATCCACCAACACGGGCACTTGCCCTGCACAATTCAGCGCGTAAAATTCCTGTCGTCGCTCCCACACCTTTTCAATGATGCCTTTATAGGCAAGTTTTTTCTCGCCCAATGCTAAAATTATTTTGCGGGAAAAGGGCGAGAGCCAAACGTGGTAGAGAAGTCGCTCTGTGGTCATGGGGATTTTTGTTCTTATTGTTGTTTTTAGGGATCCTTTATAAGGCAAATCATATTGCAGTGCAACAATATACCTATTGCGCATTCTTCATGTGCAATAGGTATACACAAACTCTATTTGCCTTTTTTTAGTGTTCGATGATAAGAAGAAGACTATGAAAAAAACAACTCATCTTCCTGCTTTAAGTGTGATTGTGCCTGTCAAAAATGAGGCAGAGAACGTTACAACCCTTGTAAAAGAAATTGCTGATACCCTTACAGGGGCTTTTCAGTTTGAAATTATTTATGTGAATGACGGGAGCACTGACCAAACGCTGCAAAATTTAAAAGATTTACGGGCAACAGTCCCTGAATTGCGTGTGTTGACGCATGTTGCGTCGCGAGGACAAAGTGCGGCGGTGCATACGGGCGTGCAATACGCAAAACACGATTGGATTGGCGTGCTGGATGGCGATGGGCAGAATGATCCTGCGGATTTACACACGCTGTGGGCGTGGGTTGCCGCTCAAGAAACCCCCTATTGCATGGCTATTGGCAGACGTACCAAACGACAAGATGATGGTGTGCGGAAGCTTGCCTCTCGTTGTGCCGCAGATGCGCGACGTTGGCTGCTGAAAGATGGCGTGCCTGATTCGGGCTGTGGCATTAAAATTTTGCAGCGGGAGGTTTTTCTCTCTCTGCCGTATTTTGATCATATGCATCGCTTTATGCCCACCTTAATGGCGCGGATTGGGGCAAAGGTTGCCTCCATTCCTGTTGCGCATCGTTCCCGCACGCAAGGGGTGTCTAAATACGGCACGCTTGATCGCGCGTTGGTGGGGATTGTGGATATATTGGGCGTTTTGTGGCTCAAGAAACGGTATAAAATTCGTGAAGTGATAGAAGAATAAAAAGTATGTGCCCTCAAGAATCGTCAACCATGTGGCTGGTTATTGGCTTTGCCGCGCAAGGATTGTTTACAGGTCGTTTCGTTGTGCAGTGGCTGTATAGTGAAAAACATGGTAAAAGCCTTATTCCGCTGGCGTTTTGGTATTTTAGTATTGCAGGCGGCGTATCGCTGCTGATTTATGCCATTCATCGCCAAGACCCTGTATTTATTGCGGGGCAAGCGGGCGGTTTGCTTGTATACGTACGCAATCTTTTTTTGATTCGCAAAGAACGGTTGCGTGACAAGGTGTAATACGTATTTTAATACCATCCCAAACCAGGACTTACACAGGTGAAGGATTTTTTGATGATTTCAAGGCAAAAAATTGCGAAAAAGCGGAGTTTACTAAGGGTAAATGAGCATTTCGATCAATTTTTTAACGATGAAAGAGCAAAAAAGACGAGCACTGCGTAAGCCCTGCAAACTATTCAGGAGATTCGACTTCATGTTTATAGACTTTATTGCCACCCCGCATTCAGACACAAAAACGCTCGTTATTTTTACGCCAGAAGAAGCAAAGCTAACGCAGCACCATACAGGCTTGTCTGCTGCTGATGTCGCGCACATTGAGAAAACGCTTAAAATCACCGAGTTTAAGGGCAAAAAGGGTGAGGCACAGGTTGTCACCACGGTGGGACATTATGATCGTGTGGTGGTGATAGGGTTTGGTAAAACCGAGAAATTGGAAGCCCTTGTCTTGGCAGAAGTTGGCGGTGCAGTTTATAAAACCTTAGCAGCACTGAACGTGACCAGCGCGAGTGTTATTATTGATAGTCTGGAAGGAAATGCGAACACAAATGCCGAAACAGCAGGGCGCATTGCTTATGGCGCCAAACTGCGTTCTTATCGTTTCGATAAATATAAAACGAAAGAAAAAGAGGACAGCAAAAAGCCCAAGTTAGAAAAATTACACTTTGTGGTGAAAGAAGCTCCTTCAGCACGGCATTATTTTGAAGCAAAGGATGCGTTGGCAGAAGCGGTGTTCTTCACCCGAAATTTACAAAATGAGCCTGCAAACGTTATTTATCCTGCATCTTTGGCAAAGGCTGCAAAAGAGGCGTTGGTTCCTTTGGGGGTAAACGTTAAAATTCTGGGCGAAGCCGAGATGAAAAAACTTGGTATGAATGCATTGCTCGGTGTGGGGCAGGGCAGTGCCAACGAGTCACAGCTGGTGGTGATGGAATACACAGGCAAAGGTGGCAGTGATGCGCCATTGGGCTTGGTGGGCAAGGGGGTTACCTTCGATACAGGAGGCATTTCCATTAAACCCTCCGCGAACATGGAAGACATGAAGTGGGACATGGGCGGTGCTGCTGTTGTTATTGGGACGATTTTGGCGTTAGCAAAACGCCGTGCAAAGGTAGACGTTGTGGGCGTTGTGGGCTTGGTAGAAAACATGCCGTCGGGAACAGCGCAACGACCGGGGGATATTGTAACCTCCATGTCAGGGCAAACCATCGAAGTGCTGAATACTGATGCCGAAGGGCGGTTGGTGTTGGCAGACGCGCTGTGGTATTGTCAGAAAAATCACAAACCAAAAGCAATTGTGGATCTAGCGACGCTTACAGGCGCGATTGTGGTGGCGTTGGGCGAAAGCACGGCAGGGCTGTTCAGCAATGATGATGCGATGGCCTCGCAAATTGAAAAAGCGTCAAAAACCGTGGGTGAGCCTGTGTGGCGTTTGCCCATGAACGAGACGTACGACAAAGACATTGATTGTGACTTTGCCGACATGAAAAACATTGGTTCTGGCAGGGGCGGTGGCAGCATTACCGCTGCACAATTCCTGCAGCGGTTCATTGAGAATGGTCTACCGTGGGTGCACCTTGATATTGCGGGTGTAACTTGGGCAAAAAAAGACAGTGCGCTTGTGCCTAAAGGCGCAACAGCGTTCGGATTGCGGCTGTTGGAGCAGTTTATTCGTGAAAATTACGAAGGATAAGGCGTTTGAGAAAATCCCTTCTTGTTTCTACACTAACAGTAGGGTTGCTTTTGTGCAGCCCTCCTGTGGTGATGGCGCAAAGCAACCAAATTGTGGCAACGGTTAATAATGATGCCATTACGCGTTACGATGTGGAAATGCGCACAAAACTTTCGCTCCTTTCTGCTAAAGCGCCGAATACGCCCGAGGCACGAGCGTATTTTGCCAAGCAAGCGTTAGAAGGATTGATCGATGAACGGTTGCAGCTTCAAGAGGCGGCGATTGCCAAAATTGATATTGATCCCAAAGATATTGAGGCGGCGTTT
>JBILKT010000150.1:0-4438 GCA_044376545.1 Alphaproteobacteria bacterium | reverse complement strand
AGTTTCGGGACAAGCTCTAAGGGAGGCAGAGGGCGAGGGTGTTGCGGCGTATGAGTCCACAAAAAAAATAGCCCCTCAAAAATGAGGAGCTAAATTTTTGGGAGGCATTGAAAAAGCAGAGGATTAGGCTGCTAGACTCAAGGAGTGCATAGCCTCCGTGTGTTGTTCAGCATCGTTCCAACCGCTTTGGTAATAGTCTCGTAGAGAACGCCGTTTTTCGGATTCTTCTATGTCCCCCTTGATTGGTTCGTTAGAGTATTCCTCAGCACGCGATTGCACACCAGAGGCATAATCTTGGTATCCGATACTATACACGTTCCATGGGTGATCAACCATTTTAAAAAAACTCCAGTGAAGTACAAAAGTCCTCCCAAACCCCAAATGAGGATTTGCTGTCAGGTGACACAGGCATCAAAAAAGACACCTGAAGGATTGCATTAAGATTAATATATATATATATTCGTCAAGCATTTTATTTAAAAAAGGCCGTGAGGCGAAAAACGGCTTGTGTGAAACACCTGAAACGCGCCGTTCTAAAACGGCAGCACTGCATCCAAAATCTGCTGGCCATAGCGCGGTTGCTGCACGTCAGAGATATGCCCTTTGCCACCGTAGGCAATGCGTGCCTCGGCAATTTTTTCGTAAGAAATCGTATTGAGCACGGTAATATCTTGCGGGCGGACAATCCCTGTAATCTGTAGTTCGCGGAGTTCATAGTTCACGCGCATTTCTTGCCGCCCCAAAATAACGAGGTTACCATTGGGCAGCTTTTGCGTCACGGTTGCAGCAACTTTCAGGCTAATGGCTTCGCTGCGGTCAATTGCGCCTTTGCCACTGTTAGAGGTGGTGTTGGCAAGCCCTACGAGGGCGGGACTGGTTGTTCCTTCTGGTAACACAGAGGTAATTTGTGATTCTAAGCCAAACAAATTCGTGAAGCCGCCCTTTTCACTGTTGTCCCGAGCGCGAGTCGTGGTGTTGGAAACTTTCGCGTTGTCTTTCACTTCAATCAGCACCGTCACCAAATCGCCCACGTCATTGGCGCGTTGGTCTTTAAAGAATGAGCGCGAGCCTTTTTGCCACAAAGAATTGGGGTTACGAATGGTGGGTTGGGGTTCAGGCATTGGCAAGGAGACGGGCTGATAGCCTGCTGCCTGTGTGGGGTTTTGCACCTGAGACAGGGCGGGTTCTTTTCCCACGTTTTGCAGGCGATCTAGCGTATTGCCACAGCCGCTTAACGCAAAACTGAGGGTAACAACGCTGGCGAGGGTTGTAAAACGGGACATCATTTTATCTATACGTGGAAAGATTTACAGAGCATTAACGGTACGCCTTTTTCGTGTCTTGCAACGCCTGTAATACAATCTGTCCTGTATCGCCTAACGAGGTAGGCACTTCCAGCGTTCCCATTGACACAACGACGCCTTCAATGGTTTTTTTGCTAACAAGATTAAGCGCACGAATGGAATCGCCCATCGCGCCATCATCCAGTGCGCGACCTTGTACATTCAGTTGCATATACGGCGTGGTCACTTTCATGGCGATAAGATCGCCTTTTTTGATAATACGCGGTGCTTCAATGTCTGTTTGATTAATCGGGCGTTGGGCAGAAAGACTCCGTTTTAACGCCATGCCAATAAGTTTGTCTTTGTCAACAACCACCAAATTATTGATTTTATCTTCTGCAAGCGTGAGCGTCGTAAGGGTATCAGCGGTGATAATCGTTTTTGCGGCTAAATTGTTGGTGAGCACAGGAATGGCAAGCATCGGGCTATAGCGACCGCCCATCTCCAACACTTTAACGGTTTTTCCTGCATCGTCTTTGATGGCAAGCGTTGCCTGAAAGCGTTTGCGCGCATTATCCAACACCAGATTTTCAAGCAGGTAGGTAGGATTTTCTGCCCTGATTTCTGTAGCGAGAATGTCTGGATCAAGCGTCACGGTTGCATCATCGGCACGGAGCTGATTCTTGAGTTCGGTTTTAATGAGAGCAGCTTTTGCCTCACGTTCTAATGTTGCAGCAAAACATGGCGCAGAGAACAGCAAAAGAGCTAGCAAGAAAGAGAGTATTATTTTTTTATTATACATCATTGTGTTACCTCACATTTTGTTATTGTGTCATTCTATTCGTCGTCGACATCATCTGTTCGCTGGTAGAAATCACTTTAGAATTCATTTCGTAAGCCCGTTGCGCGGTGATCATGTTGGTAATTTCGCTTACCACGTTGACATTGGCTTGCTCAAGGAAGCCTTGCATCACCGCGCCAAAGCCTGTGTCAGTGGGAGCACCTGCCGTTGCCGCACCAGACGATGGGGTCTCAAGGAATAAATTGCCGCCCACGGCTTCAAGGCCGCCTTCGTTGGCAAAGGTAGCAAGTTCTAAACGCCCAAGATTTGTGGGTGCAACCTGTCCGTCAATTTTGGCGAGCACCTCGCCGCTTTCGTTGATGGTCACGTCGCGGGCGTTATTGGGCACGGTAATCCCAGGGCTTACGGTATAGCCATCTTGGGTGACAATTGTGCCATCGGGGCTAAGCTGGAAAGAGCCAGCGCGGGTATACGCTATTTCCCCTGTTGGCAGCGTTACTTGAAAATAGCCTTCGCCGTTAATGGCAAGGTCAAATTTGTTGTCGGTGGAAGCAAGTGGGCCTTGTTCCATGATGCGGTAAACGGCAGAGGCTTTCACCCCTAAGCCCAGTTGCACCCCTGCAGGAACAATTGTGCCACTCGCGCTTGATTGCGACCCCACGCGACGCTCATTCTGATACAGCAAATCTTGGAATTCGGCGCGTTGGCGTTTATAGCCCGTGGTGGTCATGTTGGCGATGTTGTTGGAGATAACATCAACGTTTAACTGTTGGGCTAACATGCCCGTTGCACCGATACTGAGGGATTTCATAGTGTTCGTCCTTTATTGTGCGCTGGTGCCAGAAAGCGTTGAAACCGCTTTTCGTTGGCGTTGATCTTCGGTGTCGAGAAATTTTTGGGCTTGCTCATAGTTGCGGGAAACATTGATCATTTCCGCCATTTCTAAAATGGGCTGCACGTTTGAGCCTTCAATCATGCCTTGGTGCAATTCAAAACGGGTGACGGGTTTTGGTTGTTGTGTTGTTTCATAGAGGCCGTTCTCCAGCTTTTTAAGGTCACGTTCATTGTCAAATGTGACAACAGCAAGACTACCCACTTGGGTATTATCGGCGTTCACTTCCCCTGTTTGGCTAATGGTAATATTTTTCGTGCCTTGGGGGATGCTAATCGGTTTTTTGTTTTGCAGATTATCCAAAATCAGCAAACCATCACGCGTGGTGAGTTGTCCTGAAGTATCAAGGCTGAAATTGCCCGCGCGGGTATAGCGAATGCCGTCTTTAGTTTGTACTTGGAAATAGCCTTCCCCGTTAATGGCAATGTCAAGTGGGTTGCCAGTTGGCGTGATAGTGCCACTTTTTAAATTCCGCACCACTCCAAAATCTTGCACATAGTTGATTGTCTCGCCATTTTCCGCCTTATCAATAAAGCTGCTAAACAAGGGTTTTTCGCCCTTATAAGCGGTTGTTGACATGTTCGCGATGTTGTTCGCCACAATGTCCATTTGCCGCCGCAGCGCGGTTAGATGCGAGAGATTGATGTATTGCGTATTATCCATGACCTGCTGTTACCTGCATTGTGTGTCTCACGTTGTCTCGCGAAACTATTGTGCAGAGGAGGTATGCAGGAAGTGTGCCAAGGGGGATGGTTCCCCCGCACTGTTTTCTATGCACTGTTTTCTATTGAAAACGGGAACAATCTTTTTTACTGTTGTAGTACCATGAGCAAATCTTCTTTAACAGTGTCTGATACAAAGCCGCCGTCGCCGCTTGATGCTGATTATGCGCTGTACATTGATTTTAAAAAAGGACAGGGAAGGCCCAGGGCGATTGCATTAGAAAAAATAACTCATTGAAAAATAATGGTTTTTCAGAATTTTAACATTAAAGCCTATCGCGTAACATATTGTTTTTAAAGGAATAAAATTCCTAATGCGATTGCCCTGAGTATACCCCGCTATTTTGGAGTGATGACAATTCCACCTACGCTAATCACTGTGCCCTTCGGGCTTGTGTTTAGCAAGGTTCATTGGCTTGCGCGTGAAAAAGCGATGCTTTTTCCCTGCTCGCTGCGCAAAAATCTCAACTTTCTCCTCGTACGGTAGTTTCGGGACAAGCTCTAATACCAATTCACTTTAAAAACTAAAGGAACTGGGCCCCTGCCTTCGTAGGGGATTCGTCCTGAGTGAGTGCGTTCTCCGAGCGAATCCCCTGCGCAGGCAGGGGCCCAGAAAGTTTTAGAAATTTAATGGGGTTGGTATAAGTTTATTTTCCAGACCTCGTCATAAAGACGGGGTGACGTTCCGTACAAAAACTCGTCACCCCGTCTTTATGACGGGGTCTGGTTTTACAAAGTT
>JBILKT010000149.1:0-4446 GCA_044376545.1 Alphaproteobacteria bacterium | reverse complement strand
TTTCTTGGGGTTGTCGGTGGGCTGCATCGTCAATGGCTTGAATGACACGCAGCGACGCGAGCAATATGCGTGCGATATTACCTACGCCACCAACAACGAACTCGGGTTTGATTACCTGCGCGATAACATGAAATTCTCGCTGGAGCAGATGGCGCAACGCCCGTTGCATTATGCGATTGTGGACGAGGTGGATAGTATTCTCATTGATGAGGCGCGTACCCCGCTCATCATTTCGGGGCCCGCTGAATCTTCTTCAGAACTCTACATTAAAGTTAATGCATTACTTAAAAATATTCCTGCAACTGCCTATGAAATAGACGAAAAACAAAAAAATCTTACCATGAGTGAGGACGGGCAAGAACAAATTGAGAAAGTCTTGCAAGAGGGCGGACTCATTACCCTAGGCGGGTTGTATGACACCCAGAACATCGGCTTGTTGCATCATGTTCAGCAAGCCTTGAACGCGCAATATTTGTTTGTCCGCGATAGAGATTATATCGTCAAAGACAATCGCGTGATTATCATTGATGAATTCAGCGGGCGGATGATGGAAGGGCGGCGGTATTCCAATGGTCTGCACCAAGCCATTGAAGCCAAAGAAAATGTGCCCGTACAGCTTGAAAACCAAACACTCGCCTCAATCACCTTCCAAAATTACTTCCGTATGTATGAGAAACTGGGCGGCATGACGGGGACAGCGATGACGGAAGCCCCCGAGTTTGAAGAGATTTATAACCTGCGAGCGGTGGAAATTCCCACCAACGTGAAGCCGCAACGGATTGATGAGCACGACATTGTATTCCGCACGGAAGCAGAGAAAATCAAGGCTATTACCGCGCTTATTGAAGAGCGACACGCCAAAAAACAACCCATTCTGGTGGGGACGGTGAGCATCGCGAAATCAGAGGAACTCGCCGCGCACTTGAAGAAAAAGAAAATCCCCCATGCGGTGTTGAATGCGCGGTATCACGAGCAAGAAGCCGCCATTATCGCCCAAGCAGGGCGGTTGGGCGCGGTGACGATTGCCACCAACATGGCAGGGCGTGGCACGGATATTCAGTTGGGCGGTAACTTAGAAAAAATGCTGGAAGAGGCAGGGGAAGCCAAATCTGACGCCGTAAAAGCACAATATCTTGCTGACAAGCAAGCGGTGATTGAAGCGGGCGGTCTCTATGTCATCGGCACAGAACGCCACGAAAGCCGCCGCATTGACAATCAGTTGCGCGGGCGATCAGGGCGGCAAGGGGATAAAGGATACTCGTTGTTCTATATCTCGCTGGAAGATGACCTTATGCGTATTTTTGGCTCAGAACGCATTGATGGTGTTCTTAAAACCATGGGGCTGAAAGAAGATGAGCCGATTACCCATCCGCTGCTTAATAAAGCCCTAGAACGTGCCCAAAAGAAGGTGGAAGCACGAAACTTTGACATTCGCAAAACCTTGCTGAAATTTGATGATGTGATGAACGACCAGCGCAAGGTTGTCTATGAACAACGCCGCGAAATTATGCAATCCACGACATTGGCTGACGTGATAGATGAATTCCGCGAAGAAATCATCGAGACGATTGTCCATAAAGCAATGCCCCAAGGCACCTATGCCGAGCAATGGGATATTGAGGGATTATCAGAGGATGTGAAACGCCTCCTTGCGGTGGATGCCCCTGTGTACGAGTGGGCAAAGGAAGAGGGCGTTGCGGAGGGCGAGGTTATCCGCCGCTTGTCGGAAATGACTGCCGCCATCATGGCAGCAAAACGCAGCACCGTTGAGCCACACATTCGCCATCATGCGGAAAAGTCCTTGTTATTGCAGATATTCGACCAAGAATGGAAGGATCACCTGCTTGCGTTGGATCACTTGCGCCAAGGCATTAACCTCCGTTCTTACGGGCAAAAAGACCCGCTGAATGAATACAAACGGGAAGCCTTTGATTATTTTGGTGCGATGCTCAACAGCGTGAAGGAAAAATGCACGGAATTTTCCATGCGCATGGAAATTCACACAGAAGTGGCGCAAATGCCTGAAGGACTGCCCGAAGGCATGGAACAACGCTTGAAAATGTTGCGCCACGATCCGTTCCTGAATGTCGAGGAAAGCGCGTTGCCGTCACCAGAGGCAACGCCGCAAACCCGCGTGGTGCGCCATATTGAGCAGGAATTCGATCAAAATGACCCGAATACATGGGGGCGTGTACAACGCAATGCGCCGTGCCCGTGTGGATCGGGTAAGAAGTATAAGCAGTGCCATGGGGTGTTGGTGTAAAAAAGGGTTTGGGGTTTAGGCATTAGGGGTAAGCCAAGGGGAACAAAAGGAAGACCATTTATGGCACGAATGACCATCCGTTTGCCCGATGATCAGCACCACCGCTTGAAAAGCCTTGCGACACAGCGCGGCATGAGCCTCAATAAACTGATTGAGGAATTATCCATCAGTGCGTTGGCGAGTTTTGATGCGGAAAACAGGTTTCACCTTCGTGCAGCGCGGGGCAACGTGGCCGCAGGACTTGCGGTGCTGGATAAAGCGGAGGCATTTTTTAATAACCTAAGTTAAGCGGGTGACGCGCTTTGCTCGCCCGCGCCTACGCCAACTTCGTGGCTTATTGTCGAACCCTTCTATCGGGTTCTCACACCTTTTCTTCCATACCAATAAAAAAGCCCCACGCGGGGGGGGCTATTTTTTATTGGAGCGGGTGAAGGGGTTGACGCGCTTCGCTTGCCGCGTCTGCGCCACTTTCGTGGCTTGTCGTCGAACCCCACATTTTGATTTGTCGAGGGTTCGAACCCCTTGTAACGATTTTCTCTATTCTCATGGAGCGGGTGAAGGGGTTCGAACCCTCGACCCCGACCTTGGCAAGGTCGTGCTCTACCACTGAGCTACACCCGCATCCTTTGAAAGAAGAGCATTTATAGCGAACTGTGTAGACAATGCAAGAGGGAATACAATTATTTTAGGGCGGCGGTGTGCAGCAGGATATATTCCCCGTTGCATAAAATGGTATAAATAAGTTGTTTCCTAAGGGCATTTTGCGTAGAAAAACCCTTGGTAAAGGATATTTTATGCGGATCAGTATTTTTGGGCTTGGCTATGTGGGCGCGGTAACAGCGGCGTGTTTTGCCAAAGATGGATATGACGTGATTGGGGTGGATATCGCCTCTGCAAAGGTGGATGCCATTAATGCAGGGCTTTCCCCTATTGTGGAAAAAGACCTTGATGTTTACATGGCAGAGGGGGTGAAAAGCAAACGCCTGCGCGCGACAACGGATGCCAAAGAGGCGGTGCTCAATTCTGAACTCTCCTTAATTTGCGTTGGTACCCCCAGCCGCCCCAATGGCAATTTAGGCGTTGCCTATCTGCACCAAACCTGCGAAGAAATTGGCGCGATTCTCAAAGACAAAAAAGACTTCCACACCATTGTGGTGCGCTCCACCATGTTGCCGGGAACATTGCGCAGCCTTGTCATTCCAACCCTAGAAGCAGCAAGCGGCAAAAAAGCAGGGATTGATTTTGGCGTTTGCAACAATCCTGAATTCTTGCGCGAAGGCACGGCAATTTACGACTACTATAACCCGCCCAAAACCGTTATTGGCGCGAGTGACCCAAAAAGTGCGGAACTCGTTGCTTCTCTCTATAAAGACTTAAAAGCCCCGTTGATTGTGACGGACATTGAAGTGGCAGAACTCGCGAAATATGCCGATAACGCATGGCACGCGGTGAAAGTGGCGTTCGCGAACGAGATTGGCGTTGTTGCCAAAGCATTTGGCGTGGATGGACACGCGGTAATGGATATTTTCTGCCAAGATACCAAGCTCAACCTCTCGAGTTACTACCTCAAACCGGGGTATGGTTTTGGGGGATCGTGCCTGCCAAAAGATGTCCGTGCGCTGAATTATGCCGCCAAAACACAGGATTTAGATCTGCCGTTATTGGCCTCCGTGTTGCCCAGCAACGTGGTGCATATTGAGCGCGGCATTCAGCTTATTCTTGAAAAAGACACAGCTAAAATTGGCATCCTAGGCTTCAGCTTTAAGGCAGGCACGGATGATTTGCGGGAAAGCCCTCTCGTGCACGTGATTGAAACGCTGATTGGTAAGGGCAAGGATCTCAAAGTCTATGACAAGAACGTCAATCTTGCAAAATTAGTGGGCGCAAACAAAGACTATATCATGCACCGCATCCCCCATATCTCGCGGCTGATGGTGGAGTCGATTGATACGGTATTAGAGCACGCCGAGGTGATTGTGATTGGTAATGGCGATCCCGCCTTTAAAGACATTCTCCCGCGCCTTAAAGCAGGGCAGCAGGTGATTGATCTGGTGCGCATCACCGAGCAAAAGTCTGAAAAAGGACGGTATGAGGGGATTTGTTGGTAAGTGTTTGAGCAAGGATCAAAAAGCACTGCTTTTTTGTAACTACCCAGCCCCCTATAAAATTTGCAATACATTGAT
>JBILKT010000148.1:0-4449 GCA_044376545.1 Alphaproteobacteria bacterium | reverse complement strand
CCCCCAAAATAGCGGGATATACTGGGGTATTTTCCCTATTTTGGGGGTATTTTGCAGCCAAAAAGATCAATTTTAAACTTGCACGTTAGTTTCGGGACAAGCTCTGAGAAGCAGGACACAAAAAACAAATAGACACTATCGTATAACGAAGCGATGCGGCTAAAAGAGGCGCTCATCTTTTTTGCATAAGGACACCCCCCAACTTAACAGGTGCAATCGCGTTCTGAAGATGCTATACCTGTTGCACATGAAGAATGTGCAACGTTTCGCTCAAGCGCCGCGCGGGCTTTACCACTCGCAACGTGTTTGTGCAAATCTTCAGGTGCGAGCGGTATATGCTATTTTGAAAAATAGAAGAGTGCTTTTTATGACTGCTGAAACACCCATTCCTGCTGAACAGCCTAGTCCCACGATTATCAAAAAATACGCGAATAGACGGCTTTATAACACCGCGACAAGTGCCTATATCACGTTGGAACGCTTGGCAGACATGGTAAAACAAAATATTGATTTTGTGGTGCAAGATGCCAAGACGAGCGAGGACATCACCCGCTCGGTACTCACACAAATTATTTTTGAGCAAGAAGGCAAAAGCGGGCAAAGCTTGTTGCCAATCAGTTTTTTGCGCCAGCTTATTGGTTTTTATGGGGACAATCTGCAGACATTGCTATCCCGTTACTTAGAAGTCACCATGGGGAATTTTACGCAACAGCAAGATCAGTTGCGCCAATACATGGAGCCATTTTTTCCGTTTGGCAACACCTTCCAAGAAGCCAGCAAGACAAATGCGCAATTTCTCGAGAAAACGATGAGAATTTTCACACCGTTTGGTCAGTTTCCCTTAGTGCATCCGTCAAGATCCGAAGATGTTGCCGCAGCAGAACCCCCCGTGAATGTGCAAGAGCGTCTTGCCTTGTTAGAAAAAGAAATCAAAGCATTACGGGCGGAGAAGAAGTAGGCAAGATCAATCCACTTATAGACATCACAGCATAAACCTGCGCCAAAACTTTATAAAAAATCAGACCCCGTTATAAAAACGGGGTGACGGTTATGTCGATGGAAGTTTTTCCAGCCCCCGTCATGAAGACGGGGTGACGCTCTGTTACAAAGCTCGTCACCCCGTTTTTATAACGGGGTCTGGAAAGCAACGTATCCTCTGGTGCAGGTTTATGCTGTGATGTCTATATATGTCTCTTCTGTCTATCTCACCGCGCAGGCTGCACCCAATACAGCGCATCAAAATACCCCGTATCATCGCTCTTCGAAATTTGTGCCGCCTCGCGGCAATTTCGGTTGTTCTGGGGAAGCCATGCATCCAAATATTCACCAATACTCGAGCCGTCGGTGGAGGTGCTCACTTCTGTTTCCACCACGTTATTATAAGATGTATTATTGCCATTTTCATCTTGCACAGCAAGAGTATAGCGATTTTTAATCGGTTTGCCTTGTGCGTCTGTCACAGTGGAATGACGATACAGGCGGATCATGTCTATGCGGAGCGATGCGTCATCAGGTATATTGTTCTCGCGATTCTCCGCAAGATGTCGACGGACACCTGTTTCCCAGAAAAATTGGGATGTAGCGCAGGTTTTTGCAACGCCTGTGCCCCGTGAATAGGCATTAGAGAGGGCTTGTTGCGCCTGCCATAAGGGTTGATAGATTTTATACAGAGCGGTTGCAGGCATGGGGTTTGGCAGGGATTGCTTTAAGAAGGCTGGATTAAAAAGATCGTTACGCGAAGGTTGCTCACAGAGTGTCCCGCGTTGGTTACAAATGCGTGCGTTAGGATTTTGCGCATACCGACACAAAACATTACCATCAAGGCTATTACGTCTGCAAATTTCCTGAGACGGTGTAAAACAATTCGTAGGTTGCCATAGCAAGGGCGGCACGCAAACAAGGGGGACGTATTTATCATAGCCATCTTGAAAGGGCTTTAAGGGAAAAGGGTTTTCGGTGTTACGCGGTGTTTGAATATATCCTGCTGCCACTTTGAGCAATGATATGCCGAGGCGATAATCCTGCCACACCCCTTGGCCGTTTACATAGGCAAGCCCCAGTTGATAATAGGCAGGGGCATAATTTTGCGCAACAGCACGTTCTAATAATTTTAGGGCCGCCGCATAATTTTCCGATGTAATACGTTCCACATGGGGTGTGTTGCCTCCTGTGTCAACGTTACTAAAATTGATGTTCCCCGCATCGCCGCGACGATAAAGCAGCGCAAGCTCCGTTTGTGCAGGGGCATAGCCCAAGCTGGACGCTTGTTTTAAACAGAGCACGGCTCTTTTTCGTGCGGCATCGTCTAGTATTACACCATCCGTGCCGCTCGCCCCATTTTTTTTCAAATAATAGAGGGCGCGATCATAGTATTTTTTAGGGGAGGAGTATACTTCCGCGCCGTAAGAACTGTTGAGAGAACTGCGCCCCTGTCCACCCCCTGAACCGCTGTTTGCGTATACGCTGCTGCTATCTACCTCGGTATCCATGATCCCGTCATCTGGGAAATCATCGATACCCCAAATAACATCGCAGCCATGATTGCGGCACGGCGTATCTTCAGGGCAGGCCGCCGTGGCAAGGGCATCGCTGTCATCTCTGCTGTCATCCTTTTGCGCGGCTTTGTTAAAAGCGGCAAGCAAGACCACCAGATCGTTTGTAGCGGCAGAAAATCCCTTCGTCTGTGCCAACACAAGGTAACGATATGCCCTTTTACAGTTTATGTCTTTCGTGGCATCCCCTGAATTCCCCGATCTATCGCGTGACAAGGGGCAGGCTGCGTAAAAGGCATTCCCTGCGTTATAATACTGCTCGCCTGTGAAATTTTTGTAGGGCACGGCTGCTTGTTCAGCTTTGGGTACATACAATCGAATATCTTGGTTGCGCCCCCCATCGGCGTTGTTCTTCATCGCGGCTAAGGCGATGGTGGCATATTCTGCCCCTGATAAAATTCTTGGGTTGGTGGCTGTTTCGGCGGCTTGTTGATAACAGGGTGCTGCGTTGCTGATGTTGCCTTGATTACTGTAATCTCCCGCGAGATCGTAATAGTAATCGGCGAGATCGTCAGGCGAGGCAGGCGGTGTTGTGTATCTCTCAGGGGTTTGGCAGCTCCACGCATTCAGCTTAGCAAAGGATAAGGTTTGCAGATCTATCCCCCTGTCTTCGATAGTACGCGCCTGAACAGGATAAGACAGCCCCAATACGCTGCATAATACAGCAATAACAATAAGGGCTTTTAAAGAGATATGGTTTGTGTGTATCATATCACTAAATATACAATATTTTTATAAATTTGTCAAACCCTGCGGGGCAGTTATTTATTTAAAGAATACTTAACAACACCAATCCCACCACAACCCGATACCACCCAAACGGCGTAAAGCCATGTTTTCCAATCAAGCGCATGGCAATGCGCACCACAATCAGGGCCGTAAAAAATGCTGCGCTCAAACCAATGGCAAGCAACGGGAAACTTTCTTTTGCTGCCATGAGATAATGCCAATTTTTATAAAGATCATAGCTGGAGGCGGCTAACATCGTGGGGATGGCAAGAAAAAAGGAAAATTCCATCGCGGCTTTGCGTTCCACGCCCAACAGCATCGCACCAATGATGGTTGCGCCTGAACGAGACACTCCCGGAATCATGGCGAGTGCTTGGCAAAACCCCACCTTAAAGGCAAGCCTTGAGGGAATGTCCTCCACGCGATAGACCTGATAGGGGCGGGGAATGCGCTCCACAATCAGAATAACAATCCCGCCAATCAACAATGACCACGCAATGACAGTGGGGTTAAACAACACCTCTTTGATTTGTGAATGAAACAATCCGCCAAGTACCATGGCGGGAACAAATCCTAATATCAACACCCCTGTGAAGCGTTGCGCTTTGCGTTCACCTTTCGCCAGTCCTGTTACCGTGTACCACAGACGTTGCCAAAATACCACACAGACGGCCAAAATCGCGCCAAATTGAATCACAACCTCAAACACATTGTTGGGAACGGCGGTAAACTTGAGGAAATACGAGGAAATTAGGAGATGCCCTGTGCTGGAGACAGGCAAGAATTCGGTGAGCCCCTCAATAATGCCCAGCAGCAGCGCGACAAGCCAATTTTCCATCTTTTTATTGCTTTCTTAAGAAAATATTGAGACTTTGTTAATATGTGGCTCCGTACAAAGACACAAGAGGAATTATGCACCCAACAATCGCTCTAAGTACGTATGATCGTCTCATGCAAAATCCTGCTTTTGCAGAGAGATTTAATGCGGGATACGCACAATTTTTGCTATTAGAAAAAATAATAGAAGTTGCGACAGAAGAAACGGAAGAACAAGAAACGCATCAACAATGACCAACACCTTGCACTTTGTTGACACTGCCCAAGCGTATCCTGCAAAACGGGAGGCAGCCGCACGGGCAAAAGACTTCGGGGAGATTTACGCCCGTTT
>JBILKT010000147.1:0-4500 GCA_044376545.1 Alphaproteobacteria bacterium | reverse complement strand
AACCTCTTTTCTAGGGCGATTGGCGTTGTCAAGTCAATGCTCGGAAGCCGCACGTACCCTTATGTACGCTTACGTTTCCTCGCATTGCCTTTCCTAGCCACTCATCCCGATAAAAGGGTTTTTAGAAGTGTCCAAGAGGGATTAGCCCCCTACACGCTGCCACGGTACAAAAAAGATATTTTGTTTGGGCTGGGGTTGTATTTGGTTGTCGCGGGCAGTGATAGTGCTTCTCTCTATGTGCCCGTGATGCTTTTTTATTGGTTTGGCGTGGCGATGTTGCTGCGGGAAGAACCCCTTTGAGCCTAATGCCCTGCCGCCTTCTTCCCATCCCCCTGCAACACATAATGGCGGCTGCAATAGGGACAGGTGACTTCTGTTGCCTCGCCCATGTTGAGGAATACACGCGGATGCCCCAAGCTGCCCTTGCCGCCATCGCAAGTTACAGTGCGTGTTTCGGTGTAGAGTATCTCGAAGTGTTCCATGGGCTGCCTCATTTTTGAAAAGGAGTATAGGGGGGCGGGAGGCAGGAGGCAACAGGCTTCAGGAGATAGCACAGAATTTTTATTCCTGCTGCCTCTTGCCTGATGCCTAATGCCTAGCGCCCCGTGCCTTGAAGAGTAGCTAGGGAGTTACATTTTTATTCCTGCTGCCTCTTGCCTGATGCCTGATGCACCCCTATACTCCTCCCATGAACACACAATCCCTCGTCAATCTCCCCTCCCCTCAACATGCTATTGTCATTGAAAACCTCCGCAAGGTCTATGCGGCGCAAGGCACAGGCAAAGAAAAAGTTGCGTTAGAAGATTTTTCGCTCACCATCCCCAGAGGGTCTTTTTTCGCGCTGTTAGGGCCTAATGGCGCGGGAAAATCCACCGCGATTAATATTTTGGCAGGACTCTGCAACAAAACCAGCGGCACGGTGACCATTTGGGGGATGGATATTGATACGCTGCGGCGGCAATCAAAATATGCCCTCGGCATTGTTCCCCAAGAAATCAACATTGACCCGTTTTTCACGCCCTTTGAGGCGATGGAATTGCAAGCGGGGCTTTATGGCGTGCCAAAGGCGCAACGCAAAACCATGGAGATTTTGGAGGCATTGGGACTCGCCGATAAAGCCAACGCCTATGCGAGAACCTTATCGGGTGGTATGCGTCGCCGCCTGATGGTCGCCAAAGCCATGGTGCACCAACCGCCCATTTTGGTGCTGGATGAACCCACCGCGGGGGTGGATGTGCACCTGCGGCAACAACTGTGGGAGTATGTGAAGAAGCTCAACAAAGCAGGCACTACCATTCTGCTTACCACCCATTATTTAGAAGAGGCACAACAGCTGTGCGATGAAATCGCCATCATCAACAAAGGCGGGTTAGTGGCGCATGATAGCACAGTCAATTTGCTGAAAAAGCTGGATAGCAAAGTGTTGACGGTGAAATTTTCTGCGGCTGTGGCGGATATTCCGCCTGTGCTTGCCGCCTTTTCGCCCAGCCAACCCACGCCCGATACCCTGCGCTTTCAATTCAAAAGCCAACAAGGCACGATGCAGGCGATTTTAGGGGCGTTGCAACAGGCAAATTTGCCTGTTTCTGATCTCTCGACAGAAGAAGGGGATTTAGAAGATTTGTTCTTGGAGTTGACGGGGGAGTGATGGGGAGCTAGTCGCGACAACCCGTTATTTGTTTTAAAAAATCACCGACTGTTTCAATATTAGCGAGAGGATTTTCTTGACCTGTTCCCAGAACTATAGCTCTCCAAGCTCGCCCAAGTTCTTCAAGAGGGTTAACAATGACATTATTGCCGTTTGCGCCACCACCAGCTGATGCAACATTCGGCATTGATTGTCGCCGCAAATGATTGCTGCTCGCCTGCATTACCGCTTCTGTTGTAGCATCCACTGACACAGAACCCTCTAAAACGTGCTCTATCGCACTGAATTACTATTTAAATAAACTTATAAGGTTAATATACAGAAAATACGCCGCATCGTCAAGCGGATTTTTTAATTTTTGGGAGTCCTGTAGGCGTAATGATAAAGTGCGCATCGTCACCCCGTCGCATGACGGGGTCTGGCTCTTCTTTGTTTGCCAGACCCCGTAACAAGTACGGGGTGACGGACTTTTTTGTGGCAGCCTGCTGAGAATCTAACAATGTCGTTACTCATTTAGGGCTACCCCTCCCGCTCCGCCTCCACAATGCCCTTGCGGATGGCGCGGGTGTGCGTAAACCACTGCTGCAGGGTGTCGCCATCGCCATGCCGAATGGCTTTTTGCAGGGCGGTTAAGTCCTCGGTAAATCGCCCCAAAATATCCAGCACGGCCTCACGATTATTCAGGAAAATATCCCGCCACATAATGGGGTCGCTCGCGGCGATGCGGGTGAAATCGCGAAAGCCACTGGCGGAAAATTTAATCACTTCCGCTTGCAAGGAAGTTTCTAATTCGGTTGCCGTGCCCACAATCGTATAGGCAATCAGGTGCGGCAGGTGCGACGTTATCGCGAGCACTTTATCATGATGCGCCGCCGTCATTATTTCCACATTGCTGCCCATTGCTTCCCACAATTTTTTGATTGTTGCCGTGGCGGCAGGCGGTGTGTTTTCCAGCGGGGTAAGGATGCACCAACGATTTTTGAACAGCGCGGCAAACCCCGCGGTGGGGCCTGAATGCTCTGTCCCCGCAATCGGGTGGGCAGGCACGAACGCCACACCAGCAGGCACATGCGGCAACACCGCGTCAATCACCTGTTGTTTGACTGAGCCAACATCGGTGAGAATGCAGCCCGCTTTCAGATGCGGCGCAATCGTTTTCACAATGCTGCTATAAGTGCTCACAGGCGTGCAGATAATCACGCAATCTGCATCCTCTACCGCGCTCGCAAGATCTGTTGTGGCGTATTGTGCAAGCCCCAGTTCAAGGGCTTTCGCGCAATGGTCGGGGTTAATATCGCCAATGGTAATGGTACGCGCCACCCCCTGTTCTTTCAGCGCACGCGCAAGCGAAGAACCAATAAGACCAATGCCGATGAGGGTGAGTTTGGGGAACATAAGGGGGGAGGCATGAGGGATTAGGGTGTAGGCATTAGGCACTAGGAACAGTCTCCATGCCTGCCGCCTCATGCCTTTTGCCTTCTATAAAGCCCTTTCCCCGCCCTGTCACGCCCTATTCTCTGCTGGTGAAATCGCTTGACATGTAGCTCTTAGGACTATATATTAGTGGTAGTTCAGTATATAAACATCGAGCATACCCTTATGCGGCTTTTCAAAAGCAAGTCTTTCCGCAAATTTGCTCAGAAAGAACGCTTGAGTGATGCTGCGCTGTGTAGTGTTATCAAAGAGGTTGAGGCGGGTAAGATTGATGCTGATTATGGCGGGGGTGTGATTAAGCAGCGGATTGCACGAGCGGGTGCGGGGAAATCTGGTGGGTATCGGTCTGTCATTTTATATCGACGAGGGGAAAGGGCGTTTTTTGTGCATGGTTTTGCAAAAAACAAGCAAGACAACATCAATGACAAAGACGTTCGTACTCTAAAAGATTTAGCGGCTTCTATACCGCTCGCACCTGAAGATTTGCAAAAAGATCTTGCGAGCGGTAAAGCCCGCGCGGCGCTTGAGCGTTTCATCGCAACTTCTTCAGTTGGAATGGGTATATGTTGGTGTCAACCAATGAGGAACTGGGGCTATTGCTTGCAAAAG
Organism: Alphaproteobacteria bacterium; assembly: GCA_044376545.1. Taxonomy (GTDB): domain Bacteria; phylum Pseudomonadota; class Alphaproteobacteria; order JAJTHO01; family CANGXP01; genus CANGXP01. The sequence goes on along the minus strand of JBILKT010000147.1, from coordinate 809 downwards.
GAACATTTGAGGAGATTAATTTTTTATGATGAAAACAAAAATTTATCAAAGTGAATTGCTCGCCTCTGTGCATCAAATTGCAGAAGATATGCATGATGTGGGGTTGCTTGACACCCAAACCATGCGTGATTTCGACGAAAGCTGTCTTGTGCCTATCACGGGATTTACCCCTGAGAAAATTCGGGCGTTGCGGGAGCGCGAGGCAGTAAGCCAAACCGTTTTTGCGCGGTATTGCAATATTACGAAAGACTATGTGAGTAAACTAGAGCGTGGAGAGAAAAAGCCCTCGGGGGCGTTGTTAAAGCTGCTTTCCCTCGTTGAGCGCAAGGGGCTTGCAGCGATTGCGTGAGATTAGTCTCTGCCTCCTAACTGCTGCATGAATGCAGATACGTTCTGTTGCAACGCAGTTCCTTTTATGCCACATCTTGAAAGGGAAAACAAAGCATTCGCAAAAGTTAAAAGAGCCACGCCTGCATCTGTATCTGAAAGGGGGTAGCCTATGATGGAGACGGTATTGGCGATACAGGCTGTAAGATTTTCTTCTTGTTGCCAATAGCGACGCATCGCAAGACCATTTGTGGCGACAATTGAGACAAAAGTTGTGGTTGCAAAGAAGGGGTGATGTGTACTCAACTGCAGGGAAACGCTGGCTGTTAATGCAACGAGAGAGAAGGCGTAAAGTTGTGCTTCTCGTTCTCCTGCATTTTTAGGGAGTCAATCATAAATTTTGTGTGTGGAAAGCGTCTGGGTATAGGATGTGGAATTGAGCCAGAGCGAGTTTCCAATCTTTAACGGGCAAGCTCCATTTT
>JBILKT010000026.1:0-13516 GCA_044376545.1 Alphaproteobacteria bacterium | reverse complement strand
AATCTCGGCCTGTTCTTTGGCTTGGAGCAAATCTTTTTCTGCTTGTTTGCGCTCGGTAATGTCGCGCACAAAAGCGCAATTAAATTCTTTCCCCTTATAGGGCAAATAACTCTCTGTAATCTCCACGATGAATTCTTCGCCATCTTTACCCAAATGCATGGCTTCTGTGGTCATTAAACGATTTTTCTTGAGTTCATTCCAATGCTGTTGCCATTGGGCAGGCGTATAATTTTTTCGCAACTGATACGCTTTGAGCGTTAATAATTCTTCCCGTAAATAGCCATGCCGCCTGCACGCAGCATCGTTCACATAAAGAATATTCCCGCCAAAATCTGTCCAGAACACACTGTCGGAGGCTTTATCGACGGAGAACTGGGTTACCCGTAATACTTCTTCATATTTTTTCCGCTCGGTAATGTCTTGCAAAACCCCTGAGATAGAAAGCACGCCGATATCATGCTCCATAAAGTCTATTTGCGTTTGGATATGCACAAATCGCTCAACACCGCTGGGCAAGCGCAAGGCATGATCCAAAGCACCATGCTTACGCTCCTGCAAAGTGCGCTGAAATAAATCGGTTACCGACCGCCGTTCTTCTGGCGCAACCAACTGCATATAGTCTTCATAACGCATTTGTAACTGTCCCTCAGGCAATGCCAAAATGCGTGCACCTTCTTCGGAAAAATCAATCGTGCCTGTTTGCACATTCCACAGCCAGTGCCCTAGCCGCGCAATGCGTTGTGCTGAAGCTAACCGCGCTTCGCTGCGCCGCAAGCCGTCAAATGCTCGACTCGCCCGCAAAATATACCGTACACGATGGCTTAACACGAGCCAATTAATTGGTTTTGTGAGAAAGTCTGTCGCCCCAACGTCATAGGATTTTGTAATCGAATCAATATCATCCAGCCCTGTGACAATGACAATCGGCACTTGGCTACCACTGGGCAACTGCCGAATTTCTGTACACGCGAGGAATCCATCCATCACGGGCATCATCACGTCTAATAGGACAATATCTACGGGCTGTTTTTTAAAAACATCCACGGCTTGCACGCCGTCTTCTGCTTCAAAAATTTCGAATCCTGCCTGCTCAAGCGATTTACGCATCAAAATGCGCGACATCATATCATCTTCGGCGATAAGCACCGTTGGCTTACGGGGAGGGTTGAGGGCGCTGATGGACATGTTTTTATTCTAGCCCCATTCGCATGATATATTCCAGCTCGTTGCAGACACTCTCATATTCTTTTTTCAAATAGGCCATTTTTTCAACAATGTCATGACAGTCTGGCAAACTTTCAATCCCTTGTGCAAAACGCGCAAGTTTCAAAGCCCCCACATTCGCACTGCTGGACTTGACTTTGTGGGCAATTTTCTGCACCGTAATAGTGTCTTGTTGTTCGAGGGCGTGTTGCATTTGTTCCAGCGATTTTGCAGTGTCTTTTATGTATAATGACAGAAGACTATTAAGAAATTCTTGACCACTTTCAGGTTGTAGATCGAAAATCTGCTGGAGGACTTTTGTATCAATAATCTCAACATTAGATCTCGTTTCTTCTGGCGTGATTGTTTTTGCCATCACGGGAGCCACAACAGTACGCTGTGCTGTCTCGCCTGCTTTTTCCAAGTTCAGCCATTTTTGCATGACATTAAGTAACTGCGTGCGCGTGAAAGGCTTTATGATAAAATCGCTCATTCCCCCTACAATATATTCCTCGCGAATCCCCTCCACAATGTTTGCTGTTGCAGCAATAATGGGAACGGGGGGGAGGTGTGCCCGTTTGCTTTGCTCATACTGACGAATGGCTTTCGTTGCTTCTAAACCGTCCATTTCGGGCATCTGCCCATCCATCAATACGAGATCGTAGTCTTTAGACTTGAAGGCATGTACGGCTTTTTGTCCATCAGAAAACACATCCGCAATGTATCCTGCCGCAACCACCATGCTCCGTGTTACTTCAGCGTTCACGGGATTATCTTCTGCGATAAGCACCGTATACGCCTTACCATTTTTTTTGACAGGGGCTGTTAAATCAGATGCGCCGCTTTCTGTAACGCTGTGTTTAACGCTTAAGAGTTGCTGTCCCGTAAATTCATGGGTATTAATTTCTTGTAGTGCCTCAATAATACTTTTTGCACGTAGCGGCTTGCCAATAATCGGAATCCATTGTGTGTTGATATACTCCTCCAGCATACCGAACTCGTTGCTGGGAGACATCACCACAACGGCCGTATTGTTCAACAGTGGGTCACTTTGCAGGGTTTTTAAGAACTCAATGCAGTCTTGGTCAGCAAGACGACTCGCGAGGAACAGAACGTTGTAGGACTTACCAACAGCATGCATCTGCCGTAGATGCTCTAAGGCAGAATAGCCTTTATCAACGATAGTGCCCTGTAACCCCAAATCTTGCAATTTGGCTTGCAGGCCATGGCTGCTAATTTTGCTACTTTCTGCAATCAGGCATCGCCAGCCTTTAAATGTGTCGGGGGCGGCAATACTGGGTTGTTTTCCTTTGATAAGCTGATTAATCGTGAAGCTGAAGGTGGAGCCGACCCCCTCCTTACTTTTCACAGAAAGCCTCCCATCCATCAATTCCACAATCTGCTTTGAGATGGTTAAACCCAACCCTGTACCGCCATAACGGCTTGCGGTTTGTGCATCTGCTTGCGAAAATGCCTCAAAGATTTTTTCCTGCACGCCTTCTTTAATACCAATACCACTATCGATCACGTCAAATTTCAACGTCACCCCGAAAGTATCCTGCTCTTCTAGCGTTACAACCAAGGCAACTTGGCCTTTTGCCGTGAATTTCACCGCGTTCCCAAGAAGATTGACGAGCACCTGCCGCAGGCGGAACGGATCGCCAAACAACACAGGGGGAATACGTGGGTCAACATAACTCCCAATTTCCACATTTTTACCGAACGCCGTTTGCCCTAAGATTTCTGTAACATCTTCTATAATTTCCCTAAGCACGTATTCTTTGTTTTGGACAATCAGTTTGGATGCTTCCATTTTAGAAAAATCAAGCAAGTCATTGATAATTTGCAATAAAGTCATACCAGAACTGCGAACAATTTTTGCAAGACGAGCTTGTTGTGCTGTTAAATTACTATTCAACAGCAAATCGACCATCCCCAACACCCCGTTAATCGGCGTGCGAATTTCATGACTCATCCTTGCCAAAAATTGCGTTTTGGCAAGGTGCGCAGACTCTGTTTGTCGTTGCGAAACAGAGAGCTTTTCAATGAGTTTCTCTTGTGTTTGATTTGCTTCAGAAAGTTTTTCTGTTTGCAAACCAATTTGCAAGAGCAGGGCGTTAAATCCCTCGACCAAGTCTCCCACTTCATCTTTTGTGGTTTTTTCCACCCGCAAATAATATTTTTGCGTCTCGGAAATATGCTTGATAGCGGCAGATAGCCTTACCAAGGGATTTGAGATTAATTTCTCAAAAAAAGACGTAAGCACATAGGAAAGCCCCCCTGTTATCACAAGAATGAGTGCCATCATGCTCATGTATCGTTGTATATATGCCTGTAAATTATGCAAATCGGAGCGGATATATATATAACCAACACTTTGTTGATCAACGCGAATTTCTTTGAATAAATCAACATAAGCGACCCCAAACACCGTATTTTTGGGGGTGTTTAAGATTTGGTCTGCCGAAAGATTTTGTTGTCCATCGCGTCGATATTGAGCAAAAACTTTCTGATTTCGCGTTAAAATATAGGCTTCAACAATATTAGAATTCCGTTTAAAAATATCGATGGTTGCCTGCGCTTTAGCGATGTTGTTTTGCTGGAGTGCCTCAGTCATATTTTGCACGACAAGCGCATAGCCCATATCGAGCTCTGCCGTAACGGTGCTGCGTGCATTGCGCACATCGGCAATTACGAGAAAAATAGCAGCTATCATTACCCCCACTAAACTCACGCCCATGATAATCAGGCGCAGTTTACTGCGGATGGAAATGTCGTTAAAACGACGGGTAATGGTTCTAAAGAGTGCCATTAGTTTTGTTATCTATTTCTTGCATAAGGCATCCCCTCTTGTTTACTTTTACATTACTTAAGATCATGTTAAAGATTGCACTATGAACCTCGTAAAAAATACAAACATGCGTGATTTCCCCACAGCGCTGGTGGATACAGAAAAAGCTTTCGGCGTCGCAGTCCCCTTTAGGGTACACGGTTTTGTTGAACACACTGACTATGTGCCTGAAATTGACCCCGCATATGTCTTTGACAAAGAAGCCACAACCCTAATTTTAGCGGGGTTTGCCCATAATCGCCGTGTATTGCTACAAGGGTTTCACGGCACAGGAAAATCAACCCATTTAGAACAAGTTGCCGCCCGCCTCAACTGGCCGTGTGTTCGGGTAAATTTAGACAGTCATATCAGCCGCTTGGACTTAGTGGGGCGGGATGCGATTGTCTTGCAAGACGGCAAACAAATCACCGAATTTCGCGAGGGTATTTTGCCGTGGGCATTGCAACGCGCTATTGCCCTTGTGTTTGATGAATATGACGCAGGGCGTCCTGATGTGATGTTTGTGATTCAACGGGTGTTGGAAGCCAACGGCAAATTGATGCTGCTGGATCAAAATCGTCTGTTATCGCCGCACCCTGCGTTTCGTCTGTTCGCCACGGCCAATACCATTGGCATGGGGGACACAACAGGATTGTATCACGGTACGCAGCTTATCAACCAAGGGCAAATGGACAGGTGGAATCTCATTGGTAACTTGAAGTTTATGCCCACAAATCAAGAAATTGCTATGGTGAGCGGGCGATTAAAGCAACAACAGCTCGCACTAGACGAAACCATAATAAAAAATATGGTGACGGTGGCTGGCCTCATCCGCAAAGCCTTTGCCGCCCAAGATATTTCTTCCCTCCTTTCACCCCGTAGCGTGGTTGCATGGGCAGAAAACACCTGTATTTTAGGCGATGTTGCCTTGGCTTTTCGCGCAACCTTCCTTGCCAAATGTGATGAAACCGAAAAACCGCTGATTGCGGAATATTATCAACGCTGTTTCGGGGTGGATCTGCCAGAGAGTCTCTACAGTAGAGTAGTAGAGTAGTCGCATGATAAAGCACTCAGAACCACTTCACAATCTCGTCAGCTCGCTAGCGAAAATGTTGGCTTTGCGAGAAACGAAGCGCAGTGTACTACTTCGTACATGAGCATCGTATCGCAGAAAAACGACATTTGCAGCAAGGGATCACGAGATTGTGAAGTGGTTCTCGAGAGTTGTGTGCGGGTGTTGGCAGACAGCCCCAAGGCAACCGTTGTTTTTGCCCAAGGCGGTTATGCGGAGAACACGATTGTTGTTGAAACAACGGCTAAAAGGACCTTAGAACGGGGCTTTGCCGATGCTGCCGCCTTTTTCACGCGCTATCATACCCCCCACACACACGCGCAGTTTCGCCCCACAACTGAGGCCGCCCGCTTGATTTTTGATCGCTTAGAGCAAACCCGTACGGAAATACTGGGGGCGCAACAATTTCAAGGCGCAGCGCAAAACATGGCGTTGGTGCAAGCCCATCGCCTGCAAACAGCGCAACAGACAACAGCTGAACATCCCTATACTGCCATGGCGGAAAGTCTGTGCCACAGCCTATTACACAGCCTATTACAGAGCGATACTACCCCGCTGATAGCAGCCCTACGGGAGACGGTGCATAATCAGGCGGTTTTTGCAGAACGGAGCATTGCATTGCTGGAATCAGTGTTACCCACCGCTGCCCCCCAACAAGCCCCCAAACCTGTTGAAGAACAGGCAGAAAATCCCGATATGCTGGCACAAGATGCAACTGCCGATGAGGGCAGTAGCGACGATGCACCACCCAGCAGCCAAAGTGATAAACCACAACACGGTACGCCTGCCGCAGGGCAAGATTTGGCGGACGCTGGCATGGCAGAGGACAGCCGCGACAACAGCGATGCAGCGTTTGATCTTAACAGGGAAACAATTGCTGAAACCCCAAAGCCCTATACCATTTTCACCACACAATTTGATAGTATCTGTGCGGCAAACACGCTGGCAACTGTGGAAGAACTACGCACGCTGCGCCATCAGCTTGATGACAAAATGCTAGAGTATCAACAACTGATTGCAATGCTCGCCCATCGTCTGCAACGCCGCTTACGCAGCTTGCAACAACGCAAATGGTCATTTGACTTAGAAGAAGGCATGATTGATGCGAGTCGCCTGCCGCGCCTGATTACTGATCACGCCCAAACCGCGATTTTCAAGTGCGAAGAGGAAAGTCCTTTTGTGCATACGGTTGTAACATTGTTGCTGGATAATTCCGGCTCAATGCGGGGTCGCCCCATCGCCATCACCGCGCTTGCCGCTGATATTCTCACACAAACACTTGAACGCTGCGGCGTGAAAGTGGAAATTTTGGGCTTTACCACCAAAAGTTGGAAAGGCGGCAAAATTTATGGCGAATGGGTGAAAGCAGGCAAACCCGCTAATCCCGGACGACTCAATGAGCTGCTGCACATCGTTTACAAAGCAGCAGACATGCCGTGGCAACGCGCCCGCCTTCATCTCGGCTTGATGCTCAAAGACGGTCTGCTTAAAGAAAACATTGATGGCGAGGCCGTCTTGTGGGCGTATCAACGCCTCAAAAAACGCTTGGAGCCGCGAAAAATTCTGCTGGTGTTGTCCGATGGTGCACCCGTTGACGATGCCACCCTCTCTCATAATGGCGGGGAGTATTTGGAGAATCATTTACGCAAAGTAATTGCCCAAATCGAACGCGACCCCAAGATTGAATTGTCTGCCATTGGCATCGGGCATGATGTCACCCGATATTATAAAAACGCCATTACCCTTGAAAATAGTGAAACGTTAGGACAGGTGATGACGGCACAGTTGGAAAAGTTGTTTATAAAATAGGCAACAGGTGATAGGCATTAGGCTTCAGCAATATTATCCGATACCTGCCTCATGACAAGCCACTCCAACAACACCCTCAACAAACGCGCGGTGATTTTCTCCATCGGGGTATCGCTATTTCTGATGCTGATTAAAGCATTCGCTTGGTTTGAAACCGATTCGTTGAGTTTATTGTCATCCCTCCTCGATTCAAGCCTTGATGTGGTTGTCTCTTCGCTCAATCTCCTTGCGGTGCTCTATGCCGCGAAACCCGAGGATGAGGATCACCGTTTTGGGCATAACGCCATTGAGGATATTGCAGGGTTGGTGCAAGCCACCTTTATTGCGGCTTCTGGAGTTTTCCTTATTTATGAAGCAGCCCACCGCTTTTTAGACCCGCAGCCCATTCTTGCCGCAACAACAGGGATTATCATTCTTAGCATCTCGATGCTGTGTACGCTGTCGATTGTGCTCTATCAGCGCTATGTGCGCCTAAAGACAAAATCTGTCGTCGTGGAGGCAGATTCCCTTCATTATACAAGTGATTTCCTCGTCAATGGCGCCGTGATTATCGCCATGTTTGTTGCTGCAACACCCAAATGGTCGTTTGTTGACCCTGCCCTTGCCATTTTAGTTGCACTCTATATCCTCTATTCTGCCAGCCACATTAGCTTAAAATCGTATCATAACCTGATGGACAGAGAAATGGCGGACGACGAGCGCAATCAGATTATTGCGCTATTACAACAAAACACAGAAATTTTAGGCTATCATGCCCTAAAAACAAGGCGTTCAGGCAGCAGAGCCTTTGTACAAGTGCATCTTGATTTAGACAATACTTTAAGTTTTCAAGCCGCCCACGATATTTCCGAAACCGTGGAACAACGCATTCACGCGTTATTTCCCTTGGCCGATATTATTGTGCATATTGATCCGCGTGTATCAAGAAGCGCGTGACACACCTTCCTCTATCCACGCTGCATCTCGATCTTCCTCCAGCAGTATCGCAAACCAAAATGTTGCCCCCGTACCAAAGGCGCTTCTGACCCCAATTTCTCCGCCCATCAAATGCGTCAGTTCTTTGCAAATGGATAATCCCAATCCCGTTCCGCCGAATTTTCGCGCCGTTGATTGATCTGCTTGGGCGAATTTATTGAAAATTAAATCAAATTTATCTTCTTGGATACCAATTCCCGTATCTTCCACGGCAACATCCACCTTTATCTTCCCATTGCTCTGTTTATTGGCTCGCAGCGAGAGGCGAATCTGCCCTGCATCCGTAAATTTTATCGCGTTATTCAGGAGATTATAAAGAATTTGGCGTATGCGCGCGGAATCCCCCACCACACGATGAGGAGCATCTGCAGGATACTCTAGCACCAATTCTAGGTTTTTTTCTGCTGTTTTACAGGTCATAATCGTACAGACTTCTTGGCACAAGAGACGCAGGTCAAAGGCGTGGTTTTCAAGCACCACCATTCCCGCTTCAATTTTGGAGAAGTCTAGAATGTCGCCCAGCAGTTGCAACAGATCATCTGCAGAATGCAACGCCGTTTCCGTATAATGACGCTGTTTTGGCGTAAGTTCTGTCTTCAACAATAACGCTGTCATGCCTATCACCGCATTCATGGGCGTGCGAATTTCATGACTCATATTAGCGAGAAATTCTGATTTTAATTTCGTGGCGTTTTCGGCTTGCTCTTTAGCAAACATGACCTGCTCGGTGAGTTGTTGTTGCTGTTTTAACGCTTGGCGCAAGTTCAGTTGACTCATCACCTGATGCGCTAAAACACGCAAAGCATCTTGCTGTTTTGCTGAAAGAATGTGCGGTTTTTGGTCTATAACACAGAGTGTGCCTAGCCCTTCACCCGTTTCCGCAACCAGCGGCCAGCCCGCATAAAATCGTATTTTTGGATCACTTGTAACGAGGGGATTGTCCGCAAAACGCGTGTCTTTAAGCGTATCCTCCACAATAAATGCTTGATCTGGCTGCAAAATAGCGTGCGCACAAAACGCCAGATTTCGGGGGGTCTCCATTGCTGCCAAACCAACACGTGATTTAAACCATTGCCGATCTTCATCCACCAAGCTGATAAGTGCTATTGGCGTATCGCAGATAACAGACGCTAACTGTGTTATTTCGTCAAACGCAAGCTCTGGGAGGGTATCGAGAATTTCATAGTGTTGTAAGGCCTGCAGGCGTCGCTCTTCATTGTCAGGGTAAGGGGCAATGCGCATAGAGTATATAGTTCCTTCAAGTGTAGTTCTGGAGGAAAGAATACTATTGTAAGCGTTAAATTAAAGTGAATACACCTTTCCTTCTACAAAAACAGCGAGATGCCATAACGTTGCTGTGGCTGGCTTATCACAAGCATCACCTCTCTATCCAGTTTTTTCAAAAATGCGACAAGTTTCCCTTCACTGAAGCGATTAAAACGCCCATTCATGAGGTGCGAAACCTCTGATTGCTTGAGTCCCAAAAGTTCTGTTATTTCCCGTTGTTTTAATTGCCGATCGTTGAGGATTTTTACCACTTCAACGCCGATTTGTGCGCGCGCAAGTAACTCATCCGCATTTGGCAAACCAATGTCGGCAAAAACGTTGTGTGAACCTTCAAAAATTTCTGTTTCTTTCATAGCCATTTCCTACCCCCCTTCTTTCTGCAACGCTTGTTTCAATCTGCTGGTGATAAGATCGATTTCTTGTTGCGGCGTCTTAATGCCCGATTTTGATTTTTTCTGAAACACATGCAGAACATATACCTTCGCACCGATTTTTAAAGCGTATACCGTCCTATACGTTTCCCCATCGGCGCGCGTAACAAGCTCAAGAACGCTACTGCCCAACCCTTTCAGGGGTTTTGCATCATGCGGCATCAATCCTCGTTGCACGAGATATAGGCCATGTCCTATATCGCTTTGAACGTCTTCAGGAAAACTTCGTAACACCTTCAGAGAATCACCCAACCATGTAATCGGTTTTATGTCCGTTTTTATTACTCCCTCACTATATAGGAAAAAACTAATAAATGCAATGACTATTGTTGTGACTATTGTTGTGTCAATATACCTGTTGCACATGAAGAATGTGCAACGTTTCGCTCAAGCGCCGCGCGGGCTTTACCGCTCGCAAGATTTATTTGCAAATCTTCAGGTGCGAGCGGTATACCTTATACCAATTCATTTAAGTTTCTAAAACTTTCTGGGCCCCTGCTTTCGCAGGGGATTCACTCGGAGAACACACTCACTCAGGACGAATCCCCAGCCCCCGCCTTCGCGAGGATAAACTCCGGCTGGGGTCCATTTTTCCTTTGGGTTTCAAAGATAATTGGTATTACACAACATCCCGCGCTGCCTGTACTCCCGCAAGCCCCTTCACCTTCTGCCGTGTTGTCATGCTGAGGGCATAGCGTTGCGGCAGGGTAATGGTGATAAGATGCCCTGTTATACTGGGGAGTTTAAGCAACACTTGTGCATTCCCCCGTGGCTCTTGCTTGAGGATGTCGTGCAACACTGCTAATGTTTTTTCCTCATTAATGGTGAGTTCCAAGCCTAAGCCTACATCGGCTGCTACCCCATCGAGCGGGCGAATCATCTGGGCAAGAAGGCGATACCCCTCCCCCTCTTCCGTTGCATCAACCGAGACAAGGAGCGGCACGTTTTGTTCCAACAATTCGCGGGAGACAGCGAGTACTTCGCTGAACATCATCACCTCAAACACGCCGCTGGCATCAGAAAACTGTACAAAGGCAAAACGGTTGCCTTTGGCGGATTTACGCTCTTTTTTCGCGGTGACAATACCTGCCATAGTAAGGCGTTGTGCGCCTTTGCTGCTCACGATTTCGCTCACGTCTTTTGCCAGCGTCACCTTCATTTTATCAAGCGCGAGTTGGTAGCTGTCCATCGGGTGGGCAGAGAGATACAACCCCAACGCCGTAAATTCATTGCCCAATTTCTCAAGCGGCGACCATTCAGGGTAATCGATAAACTTATGAGCAACGGCAGGGGCAAGGGACGTTATGCCAAACAAACTTTCCTGCCCGCTGTCATCATCCGCCTTGCTGCTTGCTCCACTCGCCACCGCTGTTTCAATGTTGGCAAACACCGCCGCACGGCTCTTGTGCAAGCTATCAAACGCGCCTGCATAGCACATATTTTCTAAAAAGCGTTTGTTTAAGCCGCGCCCTGCAAGGCGTTTGGTGAAATCATAGAGTCCCGTATACGCACCGTTTTTTTCCCGTTCTGTCACGAGTTCCAACACGGGTGCTTCACCAATGCCTTTTATGGCGGTGAGCGCATAGCGCAACGCTTTGCCGTCATTTTCCACCGCGAAATAGCGTTTGGAGGTGTTCACATCGGGCGGCAGGACACTCAAATTCATGCGTAGGGCTTCTTGGCGGAACAGCCCCAATTTATCGGTGTTGCCTAATTCATAGGTCATGGTGGCTGCCAAAAACTCCGCAGGGTAATTGGCTTTGAGCCATGCGGTTTGGTAGGCGATGAGGGCATATGCTGCCGCATGAGATTTGTTAAAACCATAGCCTGCAAACTTTGCCACCTGCTCAAAAATGAAACTGGCGGTGTTTTTCTCAACACCCTTTGCCGTTGCCCCATCAACAAACAACGCACGCTGTGCGTCCATCTCTTCCTTAATTTTTTTGCCCATGGCACGCCGCAGCAAATCTGCCGCGCCCAAGCTATAGCCCGCCAAAACTTGGGCAATCTGCATCACCTGTTCTTGATAAATCATCACCCCAAACGTCTCTTGTAAAATGGGTTGCAAGGTGGGGTGAAGATAATCGGGCTGTTCTAGATCATGTTTACAGGCAATATAACGCGGGATGTTATCCATGGGACCAGGGCGATAGAGCGCCACCAACGCAATAATATCTGCAAAACGGTCAGGCTTCAACTTACGCAGCACATCGCGCATCCCCGCACTCTCCAACTGGAACACGCCCATCGTCTCGCCGCTGCTTAACAGCGCGTAGGTTTTTTTGTCATCCATGGGGAGACTGAGGAGGTCAACCTCCACCGCACAGCGTTCTTTAATCAGCGCACACGCCTTTTGCATGACGGTGAGTGTTTTCAAGCCCAAAAAGTCAAACTTCACCAATCCCGCTGTTTCCGCATATTTCATGTTAAATTGCGTGGCAGGCATGGGGGAGCGCACATCACGATAGAGTGGCACGAGTTGCTCGAGGGGCCGGTCGCCAATCACCACCCCTGCGGCGTGGGTGGAGGCATGACGATACAACCCCTCTAATTGCAGGCTGATATCCATCAGGGAGGATGTCTCTTCCTCCTGTTGAATGGCGCGGAGTTGCGGTTCAAAGTCTATGGCTTCTTGCAGCGTCATCGGGTTGGCAGGGTTATTCGGCACGAGCTTACAAATTCTGTCCACCTGCCCATAGGGAAGCTCTAACACCCGCCCTACATCGCGCAACACAGCGCGCGCCTGCAACTTTCCAAAGGTGATGATTTGGGCTACTTTATCCGCACCATATTTTTGTTGCACATACGCAATGACTTCATCCCGCCTGTCTTGGCAAAAATCAATATCAAAGTCAGGCATGGACACCCGTTCGGGGTTTAAGAATCGCTCAAACAGGAGGTTAAGATCCAGCGGGTCAAGATCGGTGATGCTAAGCACCCACGCAACAACCGATCCTGCGCCCGATCCCCGCCCTGGCCCTACAGGGATGCCCTGTTGCTTCGACCAGCCAATAAAATCCGCGACAATCAAGAAATAGCCCGCAAAGCCCATGCTGATAATGATATTCAGCTCATAGTCAAGGCGCTGTTGATACGGCTCTGGGGCTATTTCTCTGTTGAGCGTTTTATAATGCGCCAACCGCTTATTTAAGCCTTGCGAGGCTTGGGTTTTAAGGCTTTCCGCCTCATCATCACTAAAGCGCGGCAAAATGGGCTTGCGTGGCTCTGGCATAAAGGCACAGCGTTGCGCGAGGTGCACCGTATTGTTGAGCGCTTCGGGGATATCAGCAAACAACTTTTGCAATTCAGCGGGATGCTTAAAATAGTGCTGTGGGTTAGACTGGCGGCGATCGGGGTTAGAAACGGTGGTGCTATCGCCAATGCCAAGCAAAATATCATGCGCCCCATGCAGTTCTTTTTCTAAAAAGAACACGTCTTGGGCGGCAAGGAGCGGCAGATTCAGCGTGTGCGCTGCCTCTAATAACACAGCTTCATTGGCTGTCTCTCGAGCGGAGTCTTGCCGCGCAATTTCAATATACAGCCGTTCGGGGAACAGGTCTTGGAGTATTTTTATGTGAGTGAACGCTCGCTCATGCTGCCCTGCACTCAGGATTTTGCCCGTTGTGGTGGTAAGGCTGCCAGTTGCCGCAAGGAGACCTTCTGTGTTATGTTTGAGTTGCTCTAGGGTGATATGCGGCGTTTCCGCTGAATCCCGCGTGATATACGACTGGCTTAACAGCTTGGAAAGATGCAAATACCCCGTTTCATTTTGCACATAGACAAACAACTGCGGCAGATGCTCGCCCGCTTTCACAGGCACATCGGGCGTTTGGATAGAGAGAGCACAACCAATAATCGGCTGAATGCCTGCCTTTGCCGCGTTCAACGCAAATTCTAAGGCGCCAAACA
>JBILKT010000146.1:0-4557 GCA_044376545.1 Alphaproteobacteria bacterium | reverse complement strand
CGGCTTTACAAATCTGATGGAAGCAGTTGACGGCGCGGATGCTATAGAAAAAACTGCCCTGCATACCCCTGATTTAGTGGTACTTGATGTGATGATGCCCAACGTGAATGGGTTTGAATATTGTGCCCACATTCGCGCTAGAGAAGAATTCCGCCATCTTCCTATTCTGGTACAAACAGCACTGGCCGATACGTCTAATAAAACAATGGTTTTTGCCAATGGTGCAGATGACTATATCAGCAAACCTATTTACCCGACAGAGCTTATCGCCCGCTCAAAAGTTCACCTTGAGCGGCACCGCAATTTAAAACAGTTAGAACTATATCAAGCACGCCTCGTCCGAGAGCTTGCTTCCGCACAAACCATGCAGCAATTTTTATTGCCTGATAACGCGCATTTAGAGTCTATACAATCAACATATGCTATATGTCTTGATAATCATTTTCAAACGTGCTCTGAATTGGGGGGAGATTTCTGGGGCGTTTCCCCCTTATCGCCGACAACTTTTAGCTTGTATTGCGTTGATTTTTCAGGGCACGGCATAGATGCGGCGCTGAATACCTTCCGTCTACATACCCTCGTCAATGAGTATACAGGTATGCCCCATGACGCAGGCGATTATCTCAGTTTAATGAACAAAAAGCTATGCGCTCTTCTCCCCATTCAACAATTTGCCACCATGTTTTATGGTATAGTAAACACAGAGAAAAATGTTTTACGGTATAGCAGTGCGGGCAGCACGGCCCCGTTTCTTTTTTATCAAAATTCTTGTATCGCTTTAGAATCAAGCGGTTTACCCTTAGGAATTTCGGATGATGTTGACTACCCCACGATAGAAGTTCCCTTTGCCGTTGGGGACGCACTCATGCTTTATAGTGATTGTTTGATTGAAACGGCTGATGAAACAGGGAACACGTGGCAAGAAGCAGACATTATGCACAAAGTCGCAACAACACTTAAAGTGCGCTCCAGCACAGAAACTTTCCAAGATCTGCTAGCCCATTTTGGAGAGCATCATGGTGCCGCCATCAATGATGATTTAACGTTGTTGTTGTTGCAACGTCATGCTTAAGAGCTTGTCCCGAAACTAACGCATAAGTTTAGAACAGATCTTTTTGGCTGCAAAAAGCCCCCAAAATAGGGCAAATACTCCAGTATATCCCGCTATTTTGGAGTGATGACAATTCCACCTAAGCTAATCACTGTGCCCTTCGGGCTTGTGTTTAGCAAGGTTCATTGGCTTGCGCGTGAAAAAGCGATGCTTTTTCCCTGCTCGCTGCGCAAAAATCTCAACTTTCTCCTTGCACGTTAGTTTCGGGACAAGCTCTAAAAAAAATCTCCAGCGTTGTTTTTTCTTGGTTGTAATGGAACGCGTCTGAAAACTCTGAAATGAGTGACAACCCTCGTCCAAAAACCGTTTGTTTTTGCAGATTTTGCAATGAAAATCCTTTGCCCTCGTCTTTTATCTCCCACCAAAATCCCTCCCGATTTTGACGAAGAACAACACCCACGTGTCTTGTTGAAAAAGGCTCTTGTGTCAACTGGTGTTGAATGAAGGCTTGCATTGCCTCAAAATCTTCTACTGTAAACACAGACTTATCAAACTGTAAATTGCCATGCACCGCCGCGTTTTGCAGACCCTCTTGGAGGCAGAACTCCATTTTGAAGCGACTCTCATCACAAAATCCCATGATCAGATGCACCTGCTCAACAAGCAGCGTGGCAACAGGACAGTCTAACACTGTTTTTGTGGGGATTTCTGCAACCCATGTGTCCGTACCGCTTTGTACAAAGTACATGCTAATGCACGCTCACAGTCATGATTTTTTCAAAATGAGAGAGCTTAAGAATTTTCTGCACGTTTCCTGTTGGAGCCTCGAGTTTGAAAGAATTTCCTTGTTTTTTGCAGGTATCATTCGCAAGGAGCAACATCCCTAAGCCCCCTGAATCAATAAATTCTAATCCTGAAAGATTGAATGCGTATTGTTTAAAAGGTGCATTTTCTAATTCTTTTAAAAGTTTGAGAAAAACTTGGTGATGATGCGCTGTCAATTTGCCCGAAAGAAAATACTGAACGCCTCCTTCGGCAGTTGCTTGTTGTGTGTACTCCATTATAACGCCTCCGCAGTACTGTATTGTTGAAAAGATTTACGCAATCGTGGCAACAATGTCATGTCTGTCTCTAACGAAGAGACGATATCGTGCACGCCCGCAAGAAAATCTTCCTTAAGGTTTTTTACATGATTTGGATTATTAAGTTTTTCCGTGAACGCCGTCTGAGAGAGTTTTATTAAAGCAATAACTTTTTGCATAGTGTGAAGATTTTTAACAAGGGGGGCAACCAATATATCCCCGCGCTGTTGGTTTCCCAGAACGACAGCTTCTTGTTTAGCAACAGCAAGCCTTTCTTGTTGTGTTAGCAGTGCTGTAATAAGTTTCTCGAGCTTTGCGCCTGATTCTATCATAGGTTGCGTGTCTATTGCTGCGCACTGCACTAACATCTTGTGTGTGTCTAGCACCCCCGTAGCAACATGCTCGATTTCTGTCTGCATGTTCTGTGACAACACTGCAATCGTATCTGATAAATCTCGCACTTCTGCGGCGACATGCTGGAATGAAACACCCGCATTCCCTGCATGAGCAGCCTCTATTGTTGCATTCAACGCAAGCATTTTTGTTTTACGGTTTACTGTATTCACGTCTGTAACGAGACGCCCAAGGATATCAAGCCGCTCCACAACATCGCTCAAGCGATACACCATCGCAATGGCCTGCTTGGAATAGTCAATGACTAACAAAATGGCTTTACTCAACAGTTCTTCGGCAAAATCACCATATGCGGGTAACGTCAGATATTCCGTTTCGCTCAACTCCAGCACTTCTGCGTTTTTGATAATGCGCTCTATAAGGGCTTGCTGGTGGATAATAAGACCCTCTTTTTGCTCTAAATGCACAGAGGTGTTTGCTAAAATAGCTTCCAGATCTTTGTGAAAAAACGTCATATCTTCTGCTAGAGCAGATAAAATTGTTATCTGCATTTCAAGAACTTCTTGCGACACGCAAGCATCGCCAGACAATAGGCCAGACAATAGGACACTAGGCTCCTCTTTATACGACGCAAGGGAATGTTGTGTAGGCATAACTGCACCTTATAAGTGTAACAAAAATAATTTACAATCTAATGATTAATTATTCATCACCATCCACAGAGAAAACAGCCCCTGTGCTTGAGGGTGACAAAAATCACATAAAACTACACTTTAAAACATTGATTTGTATGGCAAAAATATCGTTTTTTTCTTGTGATGCGCTTGTTTTTCTGCTATTAATTTTTGTATGCGTATAACCAACAAAATTTCCTCAATTATTATTCTGTTCAGCATGCT
The DNA here is from genome assembly GCA_044376545.1 of Alphaproteobacteria bacterium. Lineage (GTDB taxonomy): Bacteria > Pseudomonadota > Alphaproteobacteria > JAJTHO01 > CANGXP01 > CANGXP01. Next base: position 1,171 of record JBILKT010000146.1, on the reverse strand, counting down.
TATGGCAGCGTCCCCTGCTGTGTTTGCGGGAGAATTGAACGTACAAGCTTACGATAATAATGGCGATACAACAACAACCCACGTGATGCCAGTGCTTGGCGGAAGAGCAACGCAACAACCAACGTATCCACAACCCCAATCAGGCACCGCGACAGCCTACGGTTATCAAGACAAGCCGCGTCAGGGGGCATCTGCCGTCGAAGAATATCGAGGGTATAACGGCCGTACGCTAGAACAGGCGTTCTATCGCTGCAAATACGAATCTTTTCGCGCTGCCCCCCCAGGAGAACAAGCAAAAGGGCTTACAGAGCGTTTTCGTATTCGCATGTCTGTGATGGACGTTTGCATGAACTCAGAGGGATTTTTTCGTAATAAAACTTCCTTCGGTGGACTGGACACAAATTTGATGACCGTTCGCGATATTTTTTAAAAGATTCGCTTATTTCCTAACACCTGATACAGCGTATCTGATATACCGCTCGCACCTCAAGATTTGCACAAACACGTTGCGAGCGGTAAAGCCCGCGCGGCGCTTGAGCGAAACGTTGCATATTCTTCATGTGCAACAGGTATAGATTCATATGGCTGTGCTTCAAGTCTTTGTTATGCGCTACTGTTTCTTTGTATTGTTCTTTGTATTGTGCCTTTTGTTTGGAAATCCCTTTGTTTGGGCGCAAGAGACTAAGCAAACTATCAACACGTTACACACCAAGGCTTCCCTCGTAGCCTCGACAGAAACGGTCACCGCAGGGCAAAAACTTGAAATAGCCCTCAATCTGACACTGGAAAAAGGATGGCATACCTATTGGGAAAATGCGGGGGATAGTGGGCTACCTGCAACTATAACATGGGCGTTGCCCACAGGCGCTAGAGCAGACGCCCTCCGTTTCCCGACACCAACGCTGATTCCCATTCCCCCGCTTGTCAGTTATGGCTATGACGCCCCTGTAACGCTACTCACAACCATCACGCTACCCAAAAAAATTTCAACCGATGCGCTAGAGGGCGCTTCTAAAAACCCTTTTATCGGGACGAGTGGCGAGAAAGAAAATTTCTCTGAAACGCAAGCGTACGTTCCTGTACGTGCGGCTTCAGATAAGTTTTCTGACGCTGCCAATCGCCCTAGAAAAGAGGTTTTTAGAGATGCCCTAAAATTAAAAGCAACAGCAAC
>JBILKT010000145.1:0-4565 GCA_044376545.1 Alphaproteobacteria bacterium | reverse complement strand
CATAGGACCGCTTTCCGTAATTTGCTGCTTGGGCCATATCAGGCGATGTGGACGGCCAAGTATTTTGAGGCCCATCAAGATGCTATAAAACAATTATTAGAGACCCAATGGTATCTACGCACCGCACGTGAACTCATGGCAAATGGATATAGACGTTAGGGGCACTTGCATCCGCGATAGGTTATTGCTAAGCCTGAGTTTCAACGATACACAGGCTATAGCAATACTTATGACCCTCGTTTTTTCTGGCGTGCAGCCCACAGGCAATCTTCACTTAGGGAATTATCTCGGCGCAATTCGCCAATGGGTGACGCTGCAACAACAATATCCGTGCCTGTTTTGCGTGGTGGATTTGCACGCGATTACCGTGCCGCAAGACCCCGCCGCGTTGCGCCAACACATTTATGAAACCGCTGCCACCTATATCGCTTGTGGCATTGATCCTCAAACCTCTCCGATTTATGCACAAAGCACCGTGGCGGGACATGCGGAACTGGCGTGGATACTCTCAAATCACGCGCCGCTCGGCTGGCTCAACCGCATGACGCAATTCAAGGAAAAGGCGGGCAAAGACAAGGAAAAGGCGGTGTTGGGGCTGTATAGCTATCCTGTGCTGATGGCGGCAGATATTTTGCTGTTTCAAGCAACCCACATCCCTGTGGGGGAAGACCAGAAACAGCATTTGGAGCTAGCACGCGACATTGCAGGCGCGTTTAATCGCCACTATGCCCAAGAGTTTTTCACCCTGCCTGAACCGCTCATTCTGCCGCAAGCCGCCCGCATTATGAGCCTTCGCGATGGCAGCAAAAAAATGAGCAAGTCTGACCCGTCTGATTATTCTCGGATTACCTTAACGGATGATGCCGATACCATCCGCTTGAAGCTCCGCAAGGCAAAGACCGATCCTTTGCCTCTGCCTGAAACGATGGCAGAATTGGAAGAACGAGCGGAAGCGAAAAATCTACTCACGCTGTATGCTGCCTTTACGGGGGTGACGCTGGCGGATGCTGTGGCTGCCCATGCAGGCACTACCTTTGCCGTGTTTAAGGATACTCTTGCAGACGTGATGATTGCCCACCTCACCCCCATTGGCGCAGAGATTAAGCGGTTGCTTAGCGATACCGCTTACCTTGACAGCATCTTGCAGCAAGGGCAACAGGCGGCAAGCACAAGAGCGGAAAGTGTGCTCAACAGCATCAAACAAATCATCGGTTTACCCACGGTATACGGTATAACGGCGTGATGCATCCTACTTTCTCGCTTCTTCTTTGTACCCTTCATCGCACTCAAGAAGTGGGGGCGTTTTTTGCTGCCCTCAAACTCCAGAAATACCCTTTAGAAAACGTCACCGTGGTGGTGGTGGATCAAAATCCTGATGACAGATTGGTAGAAATAGTAAGCAGAGCGCAAAATTTCTGCACGGTGGTGCATTTGCGCTCAGAAATAGGGCTGTCACGCGCCCGAAACGGGGGTTTGCCGTATTGCACAGGCGATATTGTCGCGTTTCCTGATGATGATTGTTGGTATCCGCCACAACTCCTGCAACAGATTGCGGATTTCTTCGCCCAACACCCGCACAAAACGGGCGTGAGCGCGAAGCCAACGGATGGAAAGGGCAATATTTCGGTGGGCAGATTCACCAATGTTGCAGCAAGCCTTAACAAAAGCAATGTGTGGCAACTCGCCTGCTCCATTTCGGTTTTTTATAAACGGGCTGTCATCGAGGCCGTGGGGGGCTTTGACGAGAATCTCGGTGTGGGTGCAGGCACACCGTGGGGCAGTGGCGAAGACACGGATTATCCGCTCCGCGTGCTCGAAAATGGCTTTCAAATCGAGTATATACCGAGCATTGAGGTGCATCACCCGCAAGTGGTGCTTGCCTACACAGGCAACGCCTTTAAGCGGGGATTCAGCTATGGCGCGGGGATGGGCTATGTTTTGCAAAAACACCAGTATACTTTTTTTACCTACCTCAAACATGTGCTTCGCCCCTTTATAGGCGCACTCTTGTCATTGGCCCAAGGGAGGCTTGGCAAAGCGCGGTTTCATTGGGCTGTAGCACGCGGACGGGCTTGGGGTATTCTGTATTGCAAGACGCATAATAAAAATAAACGCTCCTAACAAGGCCAGCAAGCCAACGGGGACACCGATTGCCTCATGTATTTGCCGTGCAAAAGCGGGAATAAGCCATAGCAATCCTAAGGTGAATTTTCCATAGGGGGAAAATCCGTGTTGCACCTGATAGCGTGCCATAAAAACAAGCGCAGGCAGCAACGCGAATAAATCATAGTCCAAAATATACGGAGTAACCAGCAACGACCCCACCCCCAGCCCAGCCGCTTTCAAAGCGTAATCAACGGCATTTTTTTTGCGCCACAGCCACACGATAGCCCCCGCAACAGCCAGCTGCACAACCCCTTGCATGCTATACGCAAGCCACGTTGCCCCGCCGATTTTATGCACAAATGCAAACAGGCTATGGTAAACCTCCAACTGCATATTGGCATGCTCGAGCTCTACTTTTTGCACTAAAAATAAATGATAAAATGCTGTCCAGATATCAAGCCCATATAACAGCGTCACCCCAACGGTCATCACGATCACTGTCAAGCCCGCCACCAAAATTGTCCGCCAATGTCCGCCCGCTATCAAGGCAAGAGGGATGAGGATGCCGAATTGCGGTTTATAAGCAAGGAGACCGATAAACACGCCCGCCAAAGCGGGGCGTTTTTCAAGCGCAACAAGATACGCCGCCATTAAGGCTGTTGTGAAAAATCCTGTTTGCCCGTGTGCAAGATTGGCCACAATAGCGGGAAACGAGACTGTTGCCAGCAGCGTTTCACGACGCGGCAAAATGCGATATACCGCTATTGCCGCCAGCAACAAACTCCCACATTGCCACAATACAAGGGACTCTAAATAGGGCAGTTTCGCGAACAGTTCTGAGACTGTTAAGAAATAGGGCGGATAAGGGAATCGCAGGAACGGATACGTCGCGTTTGGTTCCACAAGAGCACGTTGCTTTTTATCTTGGGCAGCATCATTGTAAGCGAGTATGGGCGCACCTTCAGCGGCCAGTTGCCCTGCGGTGTAAAAGACCTTGAAGTCACACATAATATCTTTGGTGGGATGGGCAAGCCCCATATTTTTGACGATACCTTCGCCCCACAAAATACAATACACAAGAGCAAGCCCCATCGTTATGCCGTAAAACATCCGCTGCGGGAAAGCAGGGGAGATGATATTACGCGCAAGGAGTGTGTTGTAAAAAGTCTGAAGCATGCTGCTGCATATCCCTCTTGCAGTTCCCTCTTGCAGTTGAAGGGTTGTGGTAGGCGAGAACCGCTGGAGGCGAGTCTACGTGTACATATTCGTACAGTGAGGATGAAAAAAGTGCTGCTTTTTTCACCGCAAACCAATGAGATTTTCTTTGTACAAGCCCTATTACAAAGAATCCCAGCCAGCACAACTCTCAAGAGTAAGGGGGATAATATCAATAGAATATTACCAATGCATTAATTTTGCACAGGGGGCACACGACAGAACAGGCTGGATGCATAATCGGGTGCGGATGCTGGTTGCATCCTTCCTTATCAAGGATTTGCTGATCCCGTGGCAACAAGGCGCAGCATGGTTTTGGGACACGCTGGTGGATGCCGATCTTGCGAGTAATAGTGCGAGCTGGCAATGGGTTGCGGGCTGTGGTGCAGATGCCGCCCCCTATTTCCGCATTTTTAACCCGACAACCCAAGCGCAAAAATTTGACCCTGAAGGATTATACCGCTCGCAAAAGCAGGATTTTTCAAGATCTTAGCCACTCATCCCGATAAAAGGGTTTTTAGAAGTCCCTTCTGTTTGATTCCATCACGCCATAATTCTTTTCATGAAACCATCAAACAACGGCACCGTGAAAGCCGTATCACCATGGTTGGGACTATAAATCATCCCTTTTTTGATCAACGAACTGCGGGTAGGCGCCGTTGTAGAGACTTCTTTGTTAAGCATTGTAGCAATATCTCCTGAGCGATGCGGCCCTGCCCCTAATTCCGCCATTGCACGGACATATCTTTTTTCGGCAGGCGTAAGCCTATCGAAACGCACTCGGAAAAAGATCAAGTCTAATTCTGCTAAGGCAGAGTCTGTTGCGTAAATCGCTGTTTCCCTGTCAATGGTAGTCGTCTCCGCAATATTCCAACAATGCTTACCCCATTCTTGCAGAAAATAGGGATAGCCTTGGGTCTGTTTCAAAATTTCCGCAATGGCAGAATCCGTATATCGCACGCCTTCTTGCAAGGCGGGCTTACACAATGCCTCTTGTGCCGCAACAGCATCCAACTTATCTACTGGTGCAAACTCAAACAAGCGTTCTGCGTAGGATTTTGCCCGCCCCATTAATCCTAAAAGTTGCGGCAAGCCCGCCGCTATCATCATCACAGGGAGCTGCCTTTGACTGATACGGTGCAACGCCGTAATCAAGGCTGCGAGTTGCTCTTCAGGAACATACTGCAATTCATCAATGGCAATCACCCCTGTTGTTGTACTCTCTGCCGCCGATTCTCCCCCCG
>JBILKT010000144.1:0-4577 GCA_044376545.1 Alphaproteobacteria bacterium | reverse complement strand
GGCTTGTAAAAAGAAAGTCTCATTGGTTTGCAGGTCAAAAAGCTATGCTTTTTGCCGCTTCAACTTAAAAAATTGCTCAAAATGCTCATTTACCCTTAGAGCTTGTCCCGAAACTAACGCATGAGGAGAAAATCGAGATTTTTGTGCGAAAAATCACCCCAAAATAGCGGGATATACTGGTGTATTTTCCCTATTTTGGGGTGGTTTTGCAGCCAAAAAGATCATTTTAAACTTATGCGTTAGTTTCGGGACAAGCTCTTAATCAACACTCTTTTTAACAGCGGACTTTCCCCCGCCTGTTGCGGCATAATGGTATACCAAGCGGCGTTCTTGCCCTGTTGCACGGCGTGCAAAAATGGCACATCCGCAATAGTTTTTCCCGTATCCAGCTCTTGTCCTTCGCAATACACCACCGCATCAACATGCCGTTTATTGAGGATGTTTTTTGCAGCGTTGACCGTTTCCGCATTAAAAAAATCATGCACGTCAGGAATGCCTAACGCATCCCGATGATAATTACCCGCTACCACGCTGTGCGGCGTGTAAAACAGCATCGCGCCTGCATAGCGTGTTGGCATCATCAGGGTAAGCGGCGCGGGGGTACGTTGCAAATCCGCAAAGGCATTATTGACGATGCGTTGCTCAAGCTCCTCGATGCATTGCTCTAGGGCTTGTTCTTGTGGTGTTGGGCTTTTGCTTGTTTCAGCCCCCGCTACCTGCACAATAAACCCTGCAAACACAAGCGCGATAAACAGCAGCGTTTGCGCTATAAACGCACAATCGAGCATTTTAATGTGCTGAAAACGCTGTTGAAAATATACTGAAGTGCGCGACAATAGGCGTTCCACAACGGGTGCAGCAAACACGCCCATCCACGGCAAGGCATAAGGCAACCAACGAATTTGATACAACGCAAAGCACGTGTAGACAGTGGCAACAAATCCCAGGATGCACAGCCACGTCTCAGGCACATCGCGCTTAAACAGTCGATATACCACACTCCCCATCCCAACCAGCAAAAATACTATCGTGCCGAGGCAATGCAGCGGATTATCTGGCTGATACAACGATTCTAACTCGCCAATTTTCGCCAGCTTATACTGCTGCACAAGCGGGGTGACATGATTGTAATGAGCGCGGTGGAAGTTCGGGAAAAGAAACTCCATCATACCGAACAACACAACAGCCGCCGTTATCGCAAGCGCGAAACGCAGACTTTTTGCGGGGTGCGTCACGTGCGCCAATAAAAAGCTTAACGTCGTGATGCAGCCAAACAACGTGACATGCACAATCGATACAGAGTCATGCACCACCGCCAGCACCGGCGAACGTTCCAGCACCATCGCCACCGATAGCACCCCCGTCATACCGAGTGGCACTCGCCATAGCGTCACCGCATACCGCTGTGGGTGTTGCAGCCATAATACCGCCAAAACGGTGAGAGAAACCGCCGTGAACACCAAAAATTCAGGCGAAATCCAAATGCCCATGCCGCAACCAAGGGCAATGAGCAAAACAGCTTTATTCGCGTTGTTTACCGCCCGCATCAGCCCACACATCACCACTATGGAGCAGCTATGTAAGATAAAGTTCGTGTCCACATTAGCGGGCGCAAAAACAACGTAAAGATAGGGATTTGTTGCATAGACGAGCAACGCAAACGGAACGCCATATCGTCCTAGTGGCAACAATTGTATGATTTTATAAAAGAGATAAAATGTTGCGAGGAAAAAACACGGCACGAGAAAAGCGGCACTCCACAAAATGGCGGTATGGAGCGGCACAAATAGCGATACGGGCAGGGCAGCAAGCAACAGCAACACATCCAATGGGCGCGTCCAGTGAATAAACACCCCCTCTGGGGCACTGATGCGATAGGTTGTGTGGTTATACCAATCATGCGTTCTATACAGCTCAAGGCTTTGTGCAAAACGCACCAACACATCCGTATCCCTGCCGTTGGGGGCTTGCAAATTTTGCACAATCAGCACAGTGAACAACGCGATAATGCCGATGAATATCCATCGAAACGGCATAATGGGCTTTACAGAAACGGTCATCCTCATCCCCTTATTTCGCTTTTATCAACAAGATTTTTAGATGCGGATCTTGCGGCATCGGCACAATGTCAAACCATGGCTCTCCCTTACCCTCGTGAATATTTTTGAAAAACGGCGATTTCAGCGATTCTACTCTGTTCAGGAGACCTTCATTTTCGCAATACACAACCATATCAACGTTGTGCTTCACAACAATAGCCTGTGCGGCTGCGGCTGTTTTCACTGAGAAGAAATCAATCACCGCTTTAATACCGTCCGTATCACGATGATAATTGCCTGCTACGGCTTTGTGCGGTGTCCAGAACAGTATTTGTGGCGCCCAATCGGTGGGTGCAAGCACCAGACCAGACGGCTTTTTGAGAACAGCACTCATTTCCCCGTCGCGCATAAATTTGCCCATCGCCGCCGCACACGCTTTTTGTTCCTTTTTGAGTTGAATTTTCTGTGTCGTGTCTGGCTTTTCCAATGCAACCCCAAGCATGGCAGATCCCAGCCCTCCTGCGGCAAGGAATATCGCCAGCAAATTTGCCGTCAGAAACCGCACATCAAGGCGCGTGCGGAGACTGAGACGCCGCATAAAAACATCGGCATCGTCTAGCAGCACCTTTACCACCGCAACACTCATCAACGCCATGGGTGCAATGGCATAGGCAATCCACCGTTGCTGCAACAACGCCATATACAACATGCCAATCGCGGTAACGAACAGGAAAAAATACGGCGCAGGTTGCGCCCGCCAAACAGCCCGCACCCGCGTTGAGAAAAAGCCCGCAAATCCCACAACGAACACATAAATATAGGCAACAAACACCAGCAAGTTTTTTGCCTGCGACTCAAGCAAAGGTTGTAATTCGGTGATATCGGCAAGCAGATTTTTATCAACAAAAGCGGAGACATGATTATAATGCGCCCGATGGAATCCTGTAAACACAAGCTCCATCACGCCTAACACAAGAATGCCGCCCAACGCCGCCCCTTGAAACCGCGCCATGCCGCTATGCAATACGTGAAATCGTCTTAATAATAGTGCAAGCAGCGTGAGCAACGCAAAGAGGGTGACATGGACAACCGACACCGTGTCATGTTCCACCGCGAGAAGCGGACGACGCTCCCACAACACCGCCAAACACAACACAAACGTGGTGGTCTTCAGCACATCAGGCAGCACAAAGCGATACCGCTCAGGATTCCCCACCCAGCAACAGCCTAAATACCCTAAGCAAATGCCTGAGAAAACAAGAAACTCAGGACTCACCCAAATCCCTAAGCCGATCACCGCGCCCAGCAACAAACTATGCTTTTTTAACGCCTGCTGTTCTGCTGTGAGCAGATGCACGCCCAACGCCAACACCGCGATGGACAACGTTGTCAGCAAAAAGTGGTGATCTACTGCAAACGGCGTGTATACCCCCCATAAACACGGAGTAGCCGCACAGACAAACAAGAGATATATGTGCGTTACTCCTGATACGCGCAGGGGGCGCACGGCAGCAATCAACAGACAACCTGAAACCATCATAAAAAACAACGGCACAAATGCCGCACTTACCAACACTGCCGTTTTTACAGACATAAAATGAGAAAGTGGCAACGCTATCAACAGCAACAGCATGTCCACAGGCTTTGTCCAATGAATAAACACGCCAATGGGTGGGTTTAAGCGGTGCTGGATATGATCATACCACGCTTGCCCGTTGATGAGATCCATCACCTGCTGCATCCGCAGCAACGAATCAAGGTCAAATGAATACGTGTGTGGCCACACTATCAATGCCTGCCAAATAGCTAGCCCCCCGATGACGAACACCAACAACAATCCCATAAAGACATGTAAGACAATGGGCGATTTTATGGGCGATTTTAGGGAAGACGGCATAATGACGAATCCAGTTTAAAGCGTTATGGATTGTCACTATGCTAGAAATATTGAGAAATCGTGAAATTTTATGCGCTGCACGCATTCGGGCATGTTCGCATCGTGGCACGAAAAGCACAAAGGGGCTTTGCAAATTTCTTCGCAGAATCGCCACCAGAGTGCCTCTGTAATTTTTCTGCTAGTATGGTAGCCAAAAATTCTTAAGACCCATCTGAGCGCAATCCTAGGAGGAAATAGCGCTATTCCTAACCTCGTCATAGCGAATTTTTAGCCGCCTGCAATCGCCCGCACAATTTCCACCCTATCCCCCGCCGTAATTTTTTGCGCCGCCCAATGACTCCGTGGCACCACCGACCCGTTCACCGCCACCGCAACACCCCCCTGTCCCATCGCAATGCCGCGTGCCGCCAATAACGCTGCCAGCGTATCGCCCTCAAAATCAATAGTCGTGCCGTTTAGAGTTATGTGCATAAAGAGATAATGGGGCACCTCTAAAAACCCTTTTATCGGGATGAGTGGCTAGGAAAGACTTGCTGAGGAAACGTAAGCGTACATAAGGGTACGTGCGGCTTCCGAGCATTGGCTTGACAACGCCAATCGCCCTAGAAAAGAGGTTTTTAGAACTGCCCAATGGAAAGAAT
>JBILKT010000025.1:0-13828 GCA_044376545.1 Alphaproteobacteria bacterium | reverse complement strand
TTGAGTTGCTTGTGTTTTCTGTGTTTTGATCGCCTCTTGTTCTGCTGCAACCGCCACTGTTTTCATATTTTTCTTCATATTATAGGCAACATAGCCCGTGCCGCCTGCCATAATCAGGAACGGAATAGCAGGAATCCCGGGGAGAAAAGCGAAAGTTGCCATCAGGAATGAACTCATGCCCAAGGCACTCGGTTGTCCTGAAAGTTGTTTAAAGACAGCTTTATCGGTAGACCCTCTATCCCCTGATTTAGTGACTAACATACCAGCGGCAAGGGAGACGATGAGTGCGGGAATTTGGGTTACCAAGCCATCCCCAATCGTGAGGAATGTATACGTTCTGCCTGCTTCAGCAAGCGGGAGATCGTTAAAAACAACCCCGATAATAATACCGCCAATAACGTTGATGAAGGTGATAAGCAGCCCTGCAATTGCATCCCCACGAACAAATTTTGCCGCCCCATCCATTGACCCGAAAAAATTGCTTTCGTCTTCTAATTCCTTACGGCGACGTTTCGCGCCAGCTTCATCAACGAGTCCTGCTGATAAATCGGCATCAATCGCCATTTGTTTTCCGGGCATCGCATCTAAGCTAAACCGTGCTGAAACCTCGGCAATACGCCCCGAACCTTTCGTAATAACGATAAAGTTTACGATAACTAGAATGGCAAAGACAATAATCCCAATAACGGTATTGCCCTTCATCAGAAAGTTACCGAACGCTTCGATAACGTGTCCTGCGGAAGCAGTCCCCTCGTGTCCATTGGTAAGAATGAGTTTGGTGGAGGCCAAGTTCAGCGCAAGGCGAATCATGGTGGTGATAAGCAAGATTGTTGGAAAACTGCTGAAATCAAGGGGTTTTTCAATGAAAAGTGCCACCATCAGAATCAAGACTGACAGTGTTAAGGAAATTGCCAAGCCCACATCAAGCAAAACGGCGGGAATAGGGAAGAACAACACCACCAAAATGGTGACGATGCCCAACGCCATGATAATATCACCGCGTTTGGCAAGCCCTGTTAGCCAGCTAAAACCAGCCGCTGCATTGCCTTGTGCAGCGTTAGGATTGGGAAGAGCAGCGGGGAGCGGTGCAGCCATTTGTTTATGGTCATTCTTGTTGGTTAGAGAATAGAGTAGACAGAAATCGTTAACAAAAGGTTAGAGCTTGACGGTATTCGGCGTAAGCCTTAGTATGCGCTGTTCTTAACCTTTTTTAACAGTTGACATCCATGACAAAACCAACCGCTCGCCCTAAAAATCCTAATTTTTCCTCAGGTCCTTGTGCAAAACGTCCACACTGGACAATTGAATCACTGAAGGACTCTCTCGTGGGGCGGTCGCATCGCGGTAAAGAGGGAAAGCAACGCCTTAAAGACGTGATTGAAAAAACCCGTGCGGTGCTGGGTGTCCCTGCCGACTATAAAATCGGTATTCTGCCTGCCTCTGATACTGGCGCGTTTGAGTGCATTATGTGGACGTTGCTTGGCGCACGCCCTGTGGATGTGCTTGCGTGGGAAAGTTTCAGTGAAGGCTGGGTAACAGACATTGTAAAACAGTTAAAACTCCCTAATGTACGCACCTTTACAGCGGATTACGGCAAAATTACAGACCTTTCACAAGTTGATAGCAACAACGACATTGTGTTCTGCTGGAATGGCACAACATCGGGCGTATGCGTGCCAAATGGCAACTGGATTGCCGCAGACCGCCAAGGCTTAACCTTGTGTGATGCAACATCAGCGGCGTTTGCCATGGATTTGCCGTGGGATAAGCTAGATGCAACAACTTTCTCTTGGCAGAAAGTCCTCGGTGGGGAAGCGCAACACGGCATTCTGATTTTAAGCCCCCGCGCTGTTGAACGCTTAGAAACCTATAAACCTGCTTGGCCATTGCCAAAAATCTTCCGTCTCACCAAGGGCGGCAAGCTGATTGACGGCATTTTCCAAGGCGAAACTATCAATACGCCGTCGATGATTTGCGTAGAAGATTACCGTGATGCGCTGGATTGGGCAGCCTCTATCGGCGGTTTGCCAAGTTTAAAAAAACGCGCACAGCAAAACCTTGCCGCTGTTACGGCATGGGTTGCCAAAACACCGTGGATTTCCTTTTTGGCAGAAGATGCCTCGGTGCGCTCTAACACCTCCATTTGCTTGGTGATTAAGGATGCATGGTTCACCGCACAAACGGGCGACCAACAGCAAGCTGTTATTAAAGGGGTGGCGGGCGCGTTAGAAAAAGAAGGCGTGGCTTTTGATATTGCGGGCTATCGTGATGCACCAGCAGGTTTGCGTCTGTGGGGCGGTGCAACCATTGAAACAGCCGATTTAGAAGCATTATTCCCATGGATTGAATGGGCGTATGCAGAGACAAAGGCAAAGCTCGCAAATGCCGCTTAGAGCTTTTAGCCCGTATGACACAATCTCCGTTTGAAACCGATACAATCCGCGCCTTTCAGTTTGACAATCAAAATGTGCGCGGCCGTGTTATCAAATTGTCGGAAAGCATCACGAAGATTGTGAGTGCACACGCGTATCATCCCCTTATCGCCCATATTCTGGCTGAAGCCTTAACACTCACGGCGACACTGGCAAGCTTCCTTAAATACGAGGGAATTTTCACGCTGCAAACCAGCGGGGATGGTATTCTGAAAATGTTGGTGTGCGACATGACCAATGAAGGGCATTTGCGCGGGTATGCCCAATACAACGACAATAAACTACAATGCGCTATTGATGAAAAAAAACCGCCGCGCACAGTGCAGGATTTTTTCGGCAAGGGGTATCTCGCCTTTACCGTGGATCAAGGGAAGGATACGGAGCGATACCAAGGTATCGTGCCCCTTGAACAGGAAACGTTGGCAGGGTGCGTGGAAGCCTATTTTACGCAATCAGAACAAATTGCCTGTGCCATTACGCTAGTAGTGCAAGCAACCCCTACCAGGCACAAACAAGCAACGCCGTGGCAATCAACCTGCCTTATTCTGCAAAAAATGCCTGATGTCGCGCCGATTTCTGCCATAAAACTGCACCAAGGCGAAAGTAATGAAGAGGCATGGCAACGCTTGTTGTTGTTATTACAAACGTGTAAAAATGAAGAATTATTGGATAAGACGCTGGAGTCCGAAACATTACTATATCGGCTGTTTCATGAAAATACGGTGCGCATCTTTCCTGCACAAGAAGTGGTGGCGAAATGTCGGTGCTCGCGGGAGAAAATATTATTTGTGTTGGTAGGCGTTTCCCCCGCAGAACGCGAGGCCATCAAAGAAGATAGCGTTATTTCTGCCACCTGTCAGTTCTGCAGCACGCTGTATACATTCGCCGATGAGGATTTCGAGAGTGTGGGTTCAACACAGTAGAGGTGCCCAGTGGGGCAAGGTAATTCTTAGAGGAGTGGAGGGGTTTTTACCCCTTCCATGGCGACCCTCCCCCGCCTTTTGTCACCTGTGTTTGCCCTGTTTCCTTCAGTTGATTAAACACCGTAAGAGCTTGGGCAACCATGCTGGCGGTATCGCCTGTGTTAGCGGGCAACAGCACGGTTGTTGATTTTTGCGCCAACTGACGAAACGCTTCAACATATTGCTCTGCTACACGCAGATTCATGGCTTCCAAGCCCCCTGCACCTGTGAGTGCACTTGCAACCTGCCGTAAGCCTTCTGCTGTCGCCCCTGAAACCGCGAGAATGGCTTCTGCTTCCCCTTTGGCGCGGTTCACCTGATCCGTCAATGCCGCTTCAGAATTCAGCACCACTTGCTGCTTTTGCCCTTCCGCCGTGTTAATTTGTGACTGACGATTCCCTTCAGATTCAAGAATTTGCGCGCGTTTTTTGCGCTCTGCAGCAACTTGCAACTCCATGGCTTGCAACACGCTTGCAGGCGGCGTGATGTTCTTAATTTCATAGCGCATACACTGCACACCCCATGTTGTTGCCGCTTGATTAATCGCGGTAACAATGTTGTGATTCAGCGTTTCGCGTTCCTCAAACGTTTGATCCATGGTGAGTTTGCCGATTTCTGAACGCATCGTCGTTTGCGCCAGTTGAATCATGGCATAGATGGGATCAGACACACCATAAGACGCAGCCGTGGGATCAATCACCCGCAAATAGAGCACCCCATCGAGCAACAGTGTCACGTTATCGCGGGTGATAGCGGTTTGTTCGTGCACATCATAGGCGGTTTCTTTGAGAGAATGCTTATAGGCAACCCGTTCTACGTACGGAATCAGCAAATTTAGCCCCGGTTCCAATTTACGATCATAGCGTCCTAGTTTCTCGATAATCCATGCTTCTTGTTGTGGCACAATCCGTACGCCTTGCACCAATCCCACAAACACCAGTGCAAGGGGCACTAACAATAACAACGTACTAGCATCAAACGTAAACATGCGTCTTCTCCTTATTTTACAACAAGTGTATTGCCCTTCACGGCAATAATTTCTAGTTTTTCACCAACCTCCGCTGTTGCGCGTTCGGGGGCCAATTCCGCGTTCATCACCGTGCCTGACCATTTCACCTTCCCCACAATACCTTGGCTCAACCGAAGCTCCTCAACAACCACCGTATCGCCGATCATATTGCTGTAGCTATCACTTTTTGCAGACGGTAACCGCCAGCGTTTCAGCGGCTTCCACAATAATAATCCGAAAAGAATGGTAAAACCAAAAAACCATGCAATCTGTGCTATGGGCGACAACGCTGCCGCTTGCTCGGTTGCCAACAAAATGCTGACACTTAACGCCCCCAACCCCATAAAAAAGAAGCCAATACCAGGGATAATCGCGAGAATTTCTACAAGAATGGCGACAACGCCAATCAGTAGCCATAGCACTGAAGAAGAAAAAACCATGTAAATATCCTCATTCCTTATTGGAGAATACGGCAAGAGTACCTAATATTTCAACAAAATAAACTTCTCCCTTGCAATGTTCATTCTAAACCTTATTTTCTACTTGATTAATAATATTATACCCATCGCAACTGAAGAAGTTGCGATGAAACGCTTAAGCGCCGCGCGGGCTTTACCGCTCGCAAGATTTTTTTGATAATCTTGAGGTGCGAGCGGTATATCATAAAAAAACGCTCCCTGCGTGTCTAAAAGTGCTCTATTTGTCTTTTAAGAGACTCTGTAGCGGTGCTTGGGATTTTTCCGCTACCATAGTAGCCAAAAAATTCAAGTGCTATTTAAAACGCATCCTACGGCGTTTTGTGAGGGTTATGTAATTTTTTAACTGTGAGGTTTTGTGTTTTTTCTTGTTCGTCGCTTATCCCCTTGGTTAAAAGTTAGCGTTCTTATTGTTGTGATATTTGCTGCGCTTGCAGGCACAAAAGCCCTGCAAATCAGCAAAGCTATCGCCCAAGCAAAATCCTTTCCAGAACCCAGCGAAACTGTCAGCGCTATCATTGTTGCACAACAGCCGTGGTCTGCAGAAGCAAGCGCTGTGGGGTCTGTTGCTGCCATTCAGCAGGTGGAAATTCGTAATGAGTTAGCAGGGGTTGTTAAAACCGTGGGGTTTAAGTCTGGCGAACGTGTCAAAAAAGGGCAGCTCTTGTTGGCACTTGACACAACCACAGAAACGGCGGATTTAGCTGCGGCTGAGGCCGATCTGGCATTGGCACAGCAAATGCTGCAACGGCGCGAAAAACTAAAAATCAATCGCACCATTTCAGCAGAAGCACTGGATACCGCACGCACAGATGTGAATCGCAATAAGGCACGCGTCCTTGCCCTAAAAAGTACTATCGCAAAAAAAACTATTCTCGCGCCGTTTGCAGGGCGGGTGGGCTTAACGGATCTCCAAGCAGGTTCTTACCTCAAAGAGGGAACGCTTGTCACCAACCTACAAGGCCTTGAACCTGATGCCTACGTTGATTTTAGTCTGCCGCAAGAAGCGGGAGAAATTGTCACCGTTGGTCATCCGATTACAGTTCGTAATATAGGGCTAACAAAGCAAACGTTTACAGGGGTGATAGCCGCAGCAGAATCCATGATTACAACAGATAGAACTGTTAAGCTGCGTGCGTTGGTGAAAAATTTAGCGCCCTCGGCACAAATGGGACAGTTTGTAGATGTAAGCGTTGCCATCACCCCTCCACTGCCAATGCTTATGGTGCCCATCACGGCTGTACGCCAAGCATCTTACGGCGCACATGTTTATGTGCTCCAAGAAAAAGACGGTAAAACACGCGCTTTTCAACGAGTTGTTAAAACAGGCGCTATTGCGAATGATGCTATCGTCATTGAATCGGGTCTTGTGGTGGGAGAGAAAATTGCCGCCGATGGTGCGTTTAAATTACGCGAAGGCGTATTGGTTAACGTGGCGAAGGATGCACAATAATGGCTATTGAGAATCGTCCTAACCGTATTGCAGACTTATTTGTTAAAATGCCCGTTTTGGCGTTGGTTATTAGCATCGCGTTATTGCTATTTGGCTTGCGCTCTATCCCAGAACTGCCTGTGCAGCAATATCCGCGCATTGAAAGCTCCTCGCTTGTTGTGACAACTGTTTATATCGGTGCGTCTGCTGAAATTATGCGTGGGTTTATCACCACCCCCATTGAACGCGCCGTTTCTGCTATTGCGGGGGTTGATTATGTTGAATCGGATAGCGTTGCGGGGCTGAGTACCGTTACCGTGCGCCTGAAGCTCAATCACCCCAGCAATGTCGCCTTGACGGAAATCACCAACCGCCTCAATCAAATTCGCAATGAATTGCCTGTTGAGGCAGAGCCACCCACCGTGCAAGTGGTGCGCGCCGACAGACCGTATGCAACATTTTACGTGAGTGTCACCTCTGATTCGATGACCGCGCCGCAGTTGACCGATTATTTAACGCGCAATGTACAACCCAAAATGACCACGCTGCCGAGTGTGCAACGTGTTGGCTTTGAAGGGGAACGTCCGCTTGCCATGCGTATTTGGCTGAATAATGACAGGATGGCCTCTTTCGGGATTAGTCCCCAGCAAGTGCAAGCAGCACTCACCCGCAACAACTTTCTCTCTGCCGTGGGACAAATTAAAAGCAATATGGCGCAAGCTGATTTGCTGGCCAATACAGATTTACGCAATCCTGCTGAATTTGAGCAACTCATCGTCCGCCAAAATGCCAATGGCACGGTGCGCTTGAAAGACATTGCGCGGGTGGCTTTAGGTGCGGAAGAGCCCACCTCCCGCGTGCGCTATAACGGCAAAGAGGCTGTTTATCTGTCCGTATGGCCACTCCCCGGTTCGAATGAGATTACGCTCGCGAAAGCCTTGCGAAAAATGGTGAATGATATTCGCCCCACCTTGCCACCCAAAACCGAGATTAATATTGCCTATGACGGCGCAACCTACATGGAGAATTCTATTCAAGAAATTTTCACCACGTTGACTGAAACGGTGGCTATCGTTGGGATTATTGTCTTTTTATTTTTGGGATCTGCCCGTACTGCGCTGGTGCCGCTCGTTGCCATTCCTGTATCGCTCATTTCAACGACCGCGATTATGCTGATTTTAGGGTTTTCCCTAAATTTGTTAACGCTGTTGGCGATCGTTTTAGCGGTAGGACTGGTGGTAGATGATGCGATTGTGGTGGTGGAGAACGTTGCCCGCTTGTTGCGGGAGGGCAAAAGTCGCAAGCAAGCAGCCCTCATCAGCGCACGGCAACTGTTCACGCCCATTATTGCCATGACCATCACACTTGCAGTGGTCTATGCCCCGATTGGCCTATTAACAGGGCTTACGGGCGTGTTATTTAAAGAATTCGCCTTCACACTGGCAATTGCCGTGATTATGTCTGGTGTTGTTGCGATTACACTCTCCCCGATTATGAGTTCGCGCGTGCTCGCCGCAGGGGGGAGCGAAGGGCGCATGGCAATTTTTGTCAATACCCTGTTTGAGCGCGTGCGCCATGGCTATGAACGCTTGTTAGACAGGCTGCTGAGCGCACGGCTGCCTGTCATTGCCTTTGGTGTGTTCATTACACTTATGGTTGTGCCGTTGTATCTTTTTTCGGGCAAAGAGCTTGCCCCTGTGGAAGATGAAGGCTTTATTTTCATTGTGGGCACCGCCGCGCCCGATGCCAGCCTTGAATACACCAGCGAAAAAATGTTAGAGCCGCTGCATATTGGCGAGAAACTCCCTGAATTCGGTCGTATGTTTCAAATTGTGATGCCGAGTAGCGCATTCGGTGGCTATTTATTGAAACCGTGGCACGAACGCCCGCGCACCTCTCAGCAAATTCTTCCTGAAGTTTTTGGCGGATTATCAGGCATTGCAGGACTAAAATTATTTCCCATTTTGCCACCCCCTCTCCCCGGTGCAGGCAATTATGATGTAGAAATGGTTATTCGCGGCAATGCGCCGCCTGAAGAAATGGCGGGCTATGCCGCAAAACTTGTGGGCGCAGCGTTTGGTAGTGGCGTATTTATGTTTGCTGATACAGATCTAAAAATTGACTTACCGCAAATTCGCTTGGAAGTAGACCGAAATCGTGTGGCAGACTTAGGGTTAGACCTCGCAGAGGTAGGCAAACAACTGGGCTTTTTGTTGGCAGGCAACTATGTCAACCGCTTTAACTATGATGGTCGCGCCTATAAAGTTGTCCCCCAAGTCGAGAAAGATGCACGCGCCGCTGCAACGCAACTGCTGGATTACAAGATCCAAACACCCAATGGCGGCATTGTGACGCTTGCATCGCTGGTGAAAATTACCGTTGTGGCGGCGCCCCGTAAACTCAGCCGCTTTCAGCAAGCGGATAGTTTTCGTGTGTTTGGTGGTGTTACTCCCGGTGTCACAAAAGATGCAGGACTTGCCGCCCTTGAAAAAGCCGCGCAGAATATTCTTCCCGCAGGCTTTACGGTTGATTATGCAGGGGAATCACGGCAAATTCGTCAAGAAGGCAACACCCTGTTAGGCACGATGGTGTTTGCGTTTACCTTGATTTATCTGGTGTTAGCAGCGCAGTTTAACAGCTTTAGAGATCCGCTGGTGGTCTTGCTCGGCTCTGTACCGCTCGCATTGGGGGGGGCACTTGTGTTCACCTTCCTTGGCTTTACCACCATTAATATCTATAGCCAAATCGGACTGATTACGTTGATTGGGCTGATTGCCAAAAATGGTATTCTGATTGTGGAATTCGCCAAGCATCAGCAAGAACAGGGGATGACACGAAGACAGGCCGCTCGAGAAGCAGCTCTTGCCCGCCTCAGACCTGTTCTGATGACAACTGCCGCAACCGTGTTCGGGCATCTCCCTCTCGTTTTTGTGACGGGTGCAGGCGCAGAAGCACGCAACAGTATTGGTATCATGTTGGTAACAGGGATGTGTATTGGCACGCTGTTCACCTTGATTATTCTGCCAGCGTTGTATAGTCTGCTTGCAGAAGATCGTCACGGCCACGCAGCCGTGGAAGACCCTGCAGAAGAGGAGATCCCCCATGTTCGTCCGCATTTACAAACCCGCTAAAACTGCTATGCAGTCGGGACGTGCGAAAACAGACCAATGGCTTTTAGAAGCCGTGCCCACACATCGCAAATCCCCTGAAAACCTGATGGGATGGGTGAGTAGCGCCGATACATTTTCTGAAATTAAATTGAAGTTCGACAACAAGGAAACCGCCATTGCCAAGGCCGAGAAAAATGGCTGGGCATATGAAGTGATTGCGCCTCACAGCAAAACAGTTCGCCCCAAGAGCTACGCTGATAACTTTGCTTTTGGGCGGATTCAGTAATGCGGTTTGATGCGTTTGCGTTGCAGCGTATCGGGCACTGGTTTTACAAAAAGCGGATTCCCTTGCTGCCGCATTGTGTCGACCTGCTGATATTTTTACTCTTTAACTCAAGCATTTCTCATAGAACCGTCATTGGGAAAGGGAGCAAATGTGCGTATCGCGGCATGAGTGTGCTTATCCATGAACGCGCTATTATTGGTAAAAACGTCACGGTAGGCGCACACGTGGTGATTGGTGGACGCGTTGGCTATAATGTTCCTGTGATAGAAGACGATGTCTTTATCTCGCCAAACGCTTGTGTTATGGGCGATGTGACCATTGGCCAAGGCTCCATCATTGGGGCAGGTGCCGTGGTGGTGAATAGTTGCCCGCCGAATAGTAAACTCGTTGCACCAAAAGCGCAAAACTTGTAGCATTTTCAGGCCTTTATGCAAAACGTGTTGGCATACCGCGTGCACCTCAAGATTTCTTGCTAATCTTGAGGTGCGAATGGCCTTGAAACCATCAATCGATTAAATCGATTTATTATCCCGATTGTTATAAATCCCCCGAACAATGCGCCCGCAAGCACATCACTAGGATAGTGACTGCCAAGCAACACCCGTTCTATCCCCACTAATGCCGCAACAGCATAAAAAAACCATCGCGCTGTGGGGAAAAATGCACCAAGCACGAGTGCCGCTGTCACTGCTGTGGTCGTATGACCTGAAGGAAATGAGGTAAAATCACTTCCAGCTTTAAAAAACTCAAAAGTATATATATCATCGCGAAACAGGACACGCGGGCGCGTACGTGCAAAAACATACTTCGGGATATGCACCAACAAGCCCGTTGTAGCAACAGCAATAAATAATAAAAAGGCTTTTAAACGCACATGCTGAAAGCACGTCTTGATAGGCATGACAGGGGCGTTTTCAAGGCGTTTCCGATGGAATAATAATAATAATAGCACCACCACACCACTCGGCACTAAATAAGTGGCTGAATCCCCTAAAAATTCTATTTTTTTGAAGAGAATACGCCCTGTTTCTAATGTTGTCTCTTTATGCGTATTGATAAGTAGGGCAAGCGGTTTATCGATAAACAGAATGCTCAGCACAATAAATACTACACCGAAAAGCAACACGCGTATTTTCACGCTATCCCCCGCGCTTTTGCTATCTGTGCAGCCATTTTTAACGCAGCAATGAGACTATCAGGACGTGCCTTATTTTGCCCCGCAATCCCAAGCCCTGTGCCGTGATCAGGCGATGTGCGCACAATTGGCAAGCCCAACGTCACATTCACCCCACCCCAAAAATCCAATGTTTTTAGGGGAATCAACGCTTGATCATGATACATGCACAGCACTGCATCATAGTTTTTTCGCGCCTCACTGTGAAATAACGTATCAGCCGCCGCAGGATTTTCCACCTGAAAGCCTTGTAAACGCAGGGTATCAACCGCAGGCTGAATGATCTCTATTTCTTCCCGTCCGATAGCCCCCTCCTCTCCTGCATGGGGGTTAAGGGCGGCAACGGCAAGACGCGGCTGGGGGATGCCAAAATCTTGCTTGAGAGCCTGAATTGCGGCCCTCGCTGTAAAAATTATTTTTTCTTTTGAAAGGCTTGCTGCTACTTTTTTGATTGGAACATGAATTGTTGCAAGCACCACTTTAAGGTCTGCTGTTACCAGCATCATCACAGCGTTTTGCTCAGTGCCGCACAATGCCCCCAAATATTCCGTGTGCCCTCCATGCGGGAAACCTGCCGCATAGAGCGTGCCTTTTTGAATAGGGTTGGTGACAATTCCCGCAGCCTCTCCTTGTTGCACATCTGCTACTGCCTGATTGATGGAGGCGAGGACAGCGGGGGCATGGCGTGTGTTAGAGACTCCCATGATGACAGGCGCGCTGAGTGGAACGGGCACAATCGGCAAGGCATCAGGGAAAATCACACAAGATTCTAATCGCTGATTAATAATTTTCTGTGGCACATCTAAGCCCAGCATTATTGCTTGTTGTGCGAGAAAATCAGGGTCGCCCAGCACATAAAACGGCGGCACGGCATTGAAATGCCGCATTGCCCACGCTTTGAGGGTGATTTCTGCCGCAATCCCCGCAGGGTCGCCAGCGGTCACAGCAAGGGGAAGAGAAAAAGCCATGCTGCTGTTGTATTCTGTGTGCCGCTGAATTACAATCATTCCATGATGAACAGTGCTACAATCAATCAATTTTTCCGCACGCTTCAAGCGCAAAACCCCCATCCCAAAACAGAGTTAGAGTATTCCAATACCTACACGTTGCTGGTTGCCGTGGTGTTGTCTGCCCAAGCAACTGATGTTGGCGTAAATAAAGCCACCAAAGCCCTTTTTAAAATTGCCGATACGCCTGCTGCCATGGTTGCCTTGGGAGAAGAGCGTCTCAAAAGCTACATTAAAACCATTGGGCTATACAAAACTAAAGCAAAAAACATAATAGCCCTGAGCAACACGCTGCTGGAGCAGCATCAAGGCACGGTGCCTGATGTTCGCGAAGACCTAGAGAAACTGGCAGGTGTGGGTAGAAAAACTGCCAACGTGGTACTCAACGTTGCCTTTGGACAACCAACCATCGCAGTTGATACGCATATTTTTCGGGTTGCCAATCGCACAGGGCTTGGCAAGGGCAAAAATTCGCTGGAAGTCGAACTTTCGCTTGAAAAATGCATCCCCCTAACATTTAAACAACACGCGCACCATTGGCTTATTTTATTGGGGCGCTATACTTGTAAAGCGCGAACGCCTGACTGTCCAAGCTGTGTGGTGCGAGAGCTTTGCCAGTATACAGACAAAACGGGAGGATGAGACGGCGGGCGCGGCGCGGCGGGACATAGTCCCGCAAACGAGCCCCTGCAAAGGACTATTATTGTTACACCATAGCGCATGGCTCGTTTTCAAAATCAAAGATTTTGCGCCGCGCCCGCCGCCGTCCCCTCACTCCAAGGAGAATCAACTTATGAAACGCACTGCTGTCATCTTGCTTAACCTTGGAGGGCCCAACAACCAATCCGCTGTGGAACCCTTTTTGTTTAATCTATTTAAAGACCCCGCTATTTTGGGCGTACCGCAACCCTTTAGGTGGTTACTAGCAAAGCTGATTTCCAGCCGTCGTGCCGCAAAAGCCCAAGAAATTTATGCGCAAATGGGCGGCAAGTCTCCCATTTTAGAAAACACGGACGCACAAGCAACGGCCTTAGCAGCAGTGTTGGGGGCTGGCTATAAAGTCTTTATTGCCATGCGCTACTGGCATCCGTTTAGCATTGAGACCGCCAAACAGGTTAAAGCCTACCAGCCTGAGGAGATTATTCTGCTGCCGCTGTACCCCCAATTTTCCACCACCACCACCGCCTCCTCGTTCAAAGAGTGGGACAAGGTTGCAAAACAGGTTGGTCTCACGCAACCAACGTATAAAATGGGCTGCTATCCGTTTAGCACGGGCTGGGTGTCGGCTGTTGCTGCGCTCATTCAGGAAAAAGTGCCGAATTTACAAGAGTATCGCTTATTATTTTCTGCCCACGGTCTACCGCAAAAAGTGGTAGATGCGGGCGATCCCTATCAATGGCAAGTAGAGCAAACTGTTACCGCCGTCAAAGCCCTCCTTGGCGATGTTGACGCGGTGGTGTGTTATCAATCCCGTGTGGGACCATTGCAATGGCTGAAGCCCTCCACCGAGACAGAAATTCACCGTGTAGGGGAAGAGCGCAAAAAAATCGCGGTCATTCCCATTGCGTTTGTTTCTGAGCATTCTGAAACGCTCGTTGAATTGGATATTGAATACCAAGAGCTTGCCCACAAGGCAGGCGTAGTGGAGTATATCCGCGTGCCTACCGTCTCCACCCACCCCCTGTTTATCCAATGCCTTGCTGATATAATAACAGAAATGCAAACACGCCAAGAGCCGCTTTCTGCGGCAGGTGGTAAGCGGTTATGCCCGCAACAGTTTGGCAAGTGTGGGTGTTATCCGCAACTTTAAATTGCCCCCCCCTATTGCAAATTGATCTTTTTGGCTGCAAAATCACCCCAAAATAGGGAAAATACTCCCATATACCCCGCTATTTTGGAGTGATGACAATTCCACCTAAGCTAATCACTGTGCCCTTCGG
>JBILKT010000143.1:0-4628 GCA_044376545.1 Alphaproteobacteria bacterium | reverse complement strand
GGCGATGCATGGGTGGAAGCAGACGGGCAGAAATATAGCCCGAGCCAAATTAGCGCGTTTACCTTACAAAAAATGAAGGAGACAGCGGAGAGCCACCTTGGAGAGCCCGTAACACAGGCGGTTATTACCGTGCCTGCCTATTTCAACGATGCGCAACGCCAAGCAACTCGCGATGCGGGGAAAATCGCAGGATTGGAAGTGTTGCGCATTATTAACGAGCCAACAGCCGCCGCGCTTGCTTACGGCATGGACAAGAAAAACAGCGGCATTATTGCGGTGTATGACCTTGGTGGCGGTACGTTCGATGTGTCTATTCTCGAGATTGGCGATGGTGTGTTTGAAGTGAAATCTACCAACGGGGATACGTTCTTAGGGGGAGAAGACTTTGACAACCGTATCGTGGAACATCTCGCAGCAGAATTCAAAAAAGAGCAGGGGATTGACCTTAAAAACGATACCCTTGCGCTGCAACGCTTGAAAGAAGCAGCAGAAAAAGCGAAAATTGAATTGTCCAGCGCGTCACAAACAGACGTGAACTTGCCGTTCATCACCGCTGACCAAAATGGCCCGAAACACCTTAATGTTACTATCACCCGCGCAAAATTAGAAGCATTGGTGGAAGACTTGCTGCAACGGACTGTCGAGCCATGCAAAGCAGCCTTGAAAGATGCGGGCTTAACGGCGTCACAAATTGATGAAGTGATTTTGGTGGGCGGGATGACCCGTATGCCGAAAGTGCAAGAAATCGTCAAAAACTTCTTCGGGAAAGAGCCGCACAAAGGCGTGAACCCTGATGAGGTTGTCGCAATTGGTGCATCCATCCAAGGGGGTGTTCTCAAAGGCGACGTGAAGGACGTGTTGTTGCTGGATGTAACGCCATTGTCTTTGGGGATTGAGACACTGGGCGGCGTGTTCACCCGCCTGATTGAGCGCAACACCACCATCCCCACCAAGAAAAGCCAAGTGTTCTCTACCGCCGATGATAACCAAAGCGCGGTGACCATTCGCGTGTTCCAAGGGGAACGCGAAATGGCGGCAGACAACAAAATCTTGGGGCAGTTTGACCTCGTAGGCATTCCCCCTGCACCACGCGGGTTGCCACAAATTGAAGTGACGTTCGATATTGATGCAAACGGGATTGTGAGCGTGTCTGCTAAAGACAAGGCAACGAACAAAGAGCAGCAAATCCGCATTCAAGCGAGCGGCGGGTTGTCTGATGCCGACATCGAGAAAATGGTGCGCGATGCCGAAGCCAACGCCGAAGCGGATAAAAAACGCAAAGAATTGGTAGAACTCCGCAACCAAGCAGAAAGCCTTGTGCACTCCACCGAGAAAAACCTCAAAGAATATGGCGATAAAATTGGTTCTGCCGAAAAAACCGAGATTGAGCAAAACATTGAGGCGGTGAAAGCAGCAAAAGACGGCGAAGATGCCGAGGCGTTGCGCAATAAAATCGAAGGGCTGACGGCAGCCGCCATGAAGTTAGGCGAGGCAATCTATAAGCAACAGCAAGAAAACGCTGCGGCGGGTGACGCTGGCGCACAAACAGCAGGGGCGGGCGGCACAGCTGCTAACGATGAAAAAATCGTGGATGCTGACTTTGAAGAAGTGAAGGACGATAAGAAGGCGGCGGGTTAAGCTCTTTCTCTGTTTTGGCTATGAAGACAAACGCCTCTCCGTCAAACGAGGGGCATTTTTTTATCGACCCGCTATAATACCAATTCACTTTAAAAACTAAAGGAACTGGGCCCCTGCCTCCCGCTGCGCAAGCGCCTGCGCAGCGGGAGGCAGGGGCCCAGAAATTTTTAGAAATTTAATGGGGTTGGTATAATCTCCGCCACCACGCTGGGGTCTGCAAGCGTGGAAATATCCCCCAAACTGTCTGTTTCCCCCGCCGCAATTTTCCGCAAAATCCGCCGCATAATTTTGCCTGAACGGGTTTTGGGCAAGCCACTGCAAAACTGAATTTTATCAGGCGCGGCAATGGGGCTTAAGTGTTCGCGCACCTGTTGCACAAGGGCTTTTTTTAAAGTCTCTGACGGGGCATATTCTTTATGCAAGATAACAAACGCATAAATACCCTGCCCTTTCACATCATGCGGGAAGCCGACAACAGCCGCCTCCACCACTTCTTCGGCTTCATCGAGAATCGCCTCAATTTCTGCCGTCCCCAAGCGATGCCCCGCGACGTTAATCACATCATCCACGCGGCCTGTAATCCAATAATCACCGTCGCTATCACGACGACACCCATCCCCTGAAAAATAATAGCCTGCAAAGCTGCTGAAATAGGTTTGCTCAAAACGGGCATGATCACCATAGAGCGTGCGGGCGTGCGCGGGCCATGAATCAGCAAGGCACAAATTGCCCTCTGCTTCCCCCTCTAACACCGTGCCGTCATTGTCCACAATAACAGGCTGAATGGTGGGCAGGGGTTGCGTCGCACTGCCCGCTTTGGGGCTGACAATGTGCGCGGCACGGGGGCTAATCAGAATGCCGCCTGTCTCGGTTTGCCACCATGTATCCACCACCGCACACTGCTTTAAACCCACCTTTTCGTTATACCAATGCCACGCCTCAGGGTTAATCGGTTCGCCCACACTGCCCAGCACCCGCAAGCTTTTGCGTGTGGTGCTGTCAAGATAGCTATCCCCCTCACGCATCAAGGCTCTAATTGCTGTGGGGGCAGTGTAGAAAATATTCACCTGATACTTGTCGATAATCTGCCAACAGCGGGCGGCATCAGGATAGGTCGGGACACCCTCAAAAATCAGCGTCGTTGCGCCATTGGCAAGGGGGCCATACACCGCGTAGGTATGCCCCGTAATCCAACCCACATCGGCGGTACACCAATAGACATCCCCCTGTTTGTAATCAAACACCTGTTCGTGGGTATAGGCAGCATAGACTAAATACCCGCCTGTTGTATGGAGCACACCCTTCGGCTTGCCTGTCGAGCCTGAGGTATACAGTAAGAACAACGGGGCTTCGGCGTTCATGGGCACACACGGGCAATCGGTGTCAACTGTTGCCGCGATGTCCTTATAGGCAACATCACGCCCGTCTACCCAATCGTTGAGCGCACACCCTGTGTGCTCAATCACCAGAACCGTTTCAACGATGGTACGATGCGCTAACGCTTTATCCACATTGGCTTTGAGTGGCACGGTTTTGCCTGCCCGCCGTCCTTCATCGGCCGTGATAACTATTTTTGAACCGCAATCCTCAATCCGTCCGGCTAACGCTTCAGGAGAGAATCCACCAAACACCACTGAATGCACCGCGCCAAGCCGCGCACACGCCAGCATGGCATAAACGGCCTCGGGAATCATCGGTAGATAAATCGTCACGCGATCGCCCTGCTCCACTCCCAATTTTTTCAGCACATTGGCAAAACGGCAGACATTTTCATAGAGCTGTTGGTAGGTAATTTTTTCGCTGTCTTCAGGCGTATCTCCCTCCCAAATCAGGGCAGTATGCTTGGCTAGGTCAGGCAAGTGGCGATCAACGCAGTTGTAACACACGTTCAACTCCCCATCCGCAAACCAGCGGATATGCACGGGGGAGGTGAACGACACGTCTTTTATTTGTGTGAACGGCTTGCTCCAGACAAGGCGGCGAGCTTGTTGTGCCCAAAAGGCGGTGGGGGTGGAAGATACCATTTGAGACCTCTTACAAAAATTTATGATTGATTCGAGGTCTGCTCTTTAGCGTCCCGAATCTCCCCTTGTTGAAAACGAAAATTTCCATTGTGCCGCTTGTAAAGCATTATCGAGTGATTGCTGTGCAGCCTCTACTTTTCTCAATCCTTCTTCAAAATTTTCTCTAAGTAAAGCGGTTGTTGCGGGGTCGGAGGCAAAATCTACGTAAAGTTCCCGTTCCATTAAAAAATTTTTAATGGATGCAGAATCTTCGTATTTGTTATATGTATCGTTAACTACTTTCAATATATACTGTTCGGAGATAACGCCACTGTTAATGTTCAGCGCGACTTCGATGCATCTTTCTAGCGCATCCACTGATATGGAGAAGTCTTCAATATCAGGTTCTGATTGATCTTCGTAAGCAACGTGCTGCGTAAATTCAAGTTTAGGAGGCTGAATAGGATTCTCGGCTATTGTGTTCTCGATTTTTTTCAAGGATTGCAATAGCTGGTGTTGTTGAGGCGAGAGGCCAATATTTTTCAGTAAAGGATAATTCAAGCTGGGCGAATAAGATTGAAAGCCTCGTTTTAGTCCTACTTCTTCCTCAATAGATTTTAGAAGGGCGCCCTGTGCAGGAGTGGCGATATTCATCAGTTTTGGGGAAATTTTTCCATCGGCTTCGATAGTATAGCCGATTCTCTGCAGCACATTGCTTACGGCTCTTCGAGGATCAGAATTTTGTAATCGTGACTCACGCAGTTGCTCTTCTCGTGCAAGGGCAGCTTCGTGCTGCTGTATTGCAGGGTTTAATTTTTCAATCGCCTCCTGCAATTCTTCTTTGCTTTCCAAGGGAAAGTGCAAATTCTGTATATTTTTAAATGACTCGATGGCGCTGTCAATGGCTTGAGTCATTTCTTTTTTTAGTTCTTTATTAGGAATCAAAGGATTTTTCAAGCTTCGTTTCCAAAGGGACAATGCTATTGT
>JBILKT010000024.1:0-13941 GCA_044376545.1 Alphaproteobacteria bacterium | reverse complement strand
GAAAACCGCATCGGGGCTTTTGGCGTGCGCGGGTGTTGGGTTCTTGGGTAGCGGGGGGGCGTAAAAAAGGTAACTGCTTAGCTACAGCCGTTAAGGGATGAGGCACGAGGAAAAGAAAGAGTATCAACCTTATCCCTAGCGCCTAGCCCCTAGTGCCTAACACCTCGTGCCTCGTGCCTCGTGCCTCGTGCCTAATACCCCTAGTGCCTAGCACCCCGCGCCTAATGCCTGGCCCCTAATGCCTCATCCCTAACGCCTAATGCCTAGCGCCCTACAAATTTAAGCGCGTTGGTAATCGCTCATCATCCGCCGTGCCGTGGGCATTTGCTGCTGATGCAGTGACAGCACCCATTTTTCCAAAAAATAGCCTGTTATTTTCAGGCCTTGACGAATATCGCTCAAGGCTGCAGGGGGCACCGCATCCAGAAAAAAAGCAGGCAGCTTCAATAATTTCTCATGGTATGGCAAGCCCGCGCTGTGGCTCACCGCTCGCCCTGTTTTCGGCGAAACATACTGTAAATTCTCACGGAGTCCTGTTGCCGCACAGGCGGTTAAATCCATGCCAAAACCGAGTTCCTCCAAGAGGACTTTTTCCCACAATACATAATTTTTCAGCCACGCGTCTGTTGTCAATTGTTGGATGGTATGCAGCGTTGCCTCATACAACACAGGGGAAACCTGATGCTCGGGCAACGTCAGCCGCAATAAATTGCCGATGCTGAGCAGGGCTTGCAAACGCGCTGGTTCTGATAGCAGGGAGGCGGCATAAACATGCCCCTCCTCCAGCGTATAATTCCCCAAATGTTCGGGCAGTCGTGCGTTCCATGCACACGAGACAACCGTCCCCACCTCTGCCCATCCACGGGTGGTTTTATTGGGGCGGAATAATCCTTTCGCATGACCATGCTGTTCGGTAAAAATGCTCAGGATATACGCATTTTCGCCAAACGGGGTATGCCCTAGAATAATGCCGTTGTCAGTCCACTCCATTAAGGCGTGTTTCCTTGAGGCATGGCAAACAGGATTGCAGCGTAAAAACTTTCAATAGATTGGACTTTGTCCGCTTTTATTGTTCCTGCAACGTTGAAGAATAAAATGCGGATATTCACCCCCTCCATTGCAACGTCAATAGACAGGTTGTCTTTTGTATTCCAATAAATGGAATCTTTATAACTCTTTCTTGTTTCAAACAGGCCTCTATCATACAGTTTTTGAACATCAGCACGCAAATCTATTGATTGCACCAAACCGTTTTCGTTAGAAAGCGTCAAGATCCCCGCTTTTTTTTGCAATCGCAATACTATTTTTGTCTTGTTAGGGAGGGTTACTCGTCCCTCTTTAGAGAAATACTCAAGTTTCCAAACACTATCAAACCCGCTTACAGGGATAAGAACGTCGTCATTTTTTTGCATTTTCAGTGTAAAATCCCCGCCTCTTGCCATATCCCAGACGTTTTCGAAACGACAGGTATAGGTATCTGCATAGGGGAGACCAAATCCCTCCATAATGGCCCGTGACGTTGGAGTCTTACTTTTTATTGGCAGAATCCCCGCCATTTGTTGCACTCTTTTTTGCTCGACAAAATAGTCAGCCGCCATACTCAAGGCACATAC
The DNA here is from genome assembly GCA_044376545.1 of Alphaproteobacteria bacterium. Classification (GTDB taxonomy): domain Bacteria; phylum Pseudomonadota; class Alphaproteobacteria; order JAJTHO01; family CANGXP01; genus CANGXP01. The sequence continues at coordinate 12,328 of JBILKT010000024.1, read as the reverse complement.
TTTCTCTTTTGGAACAGCAGCCACTTCTTTTGATTGTATTTTGACGGGCATGCCCTGTCGAAGAGCCCCTATCTCTGCCAAGTTTGCGACAAATCGCTTATGTATGTCATAATACGCAACATTGCTCACGCTCCATGTCCCTACAGATCCTAGAATCAACACAACAGCTAGAATCTTTAATGCTGCGAGCGAGCGTTGCGGCGCGGTCAACAACAGAATATTTGTGATGAAAAACCATGCCGTCATTAACATGACAAAAAGGCGCTGTTCTGTCAGTCCATGGGCAACAACGCGCGTCCCAATAGACACCGCTAACAGCAGCGTGATGGGCAACCACAGATAGGGGAAAAATTTTTGGTATGCCGTTACCAGCCGCACTTTTGCGTTGGGGCAACACTGTGCCATTAGCCATGTGCCTAAGCCAAATGCACCAAAATTTCCCGCCATGATGCCCAAACCACCCTTTGGCAATTCCCATAAAACGAGTATTTTGAGTCCATACACAAGCAACAATAGCGCAAACGCAAAAAGCGCGGGAATCGCCAGATACGTTACCACAAAAGACGCTGCCCGCGACACAACAAGCTCTTCTTGATTGCTCACAGCAGGAATTGTTGACAACGCATACAGCACAGGAAAAAGGATACCGATATACAAATACAGCCGTTCTGTCAGAAAGTCGGGCAACTCTAGGTTCAGCAGATATTTTAAGCCCGCCGTAAACAGCGCTATTAACGCAGCAATAATGCCATAAAAAATGATGCCTTGTCCGATGCCTGTCGCAAAATTGGCAACATGCCGCGAAAATGGTAGCATCGGTTCGTTTTGACGAGCAAACGGCGCAATAAACGGCAAAATTCCCAACCCCATGCCAAGGAACATCATTTCCCATATTTTGGGGAATGTTGGCTGCAAGAAAAACGCGCCAATGCCAAGGAAACCCGCCGCCACAATGCCTATCAATCGACGCTTATTCCACCGTAACGTCTCTGCCCCTAAATGGCAGGAAATTGTCCACAACACGCCGAAGGCACAAATAGCAAAAACTCTGAATACCAGCGGTGCTGTATCAAAAAAATCCCGCGATTTTCCTTCCATAGAAAGAATATAATCAGCTGTTAGCAGCATGCCCAACAAACATAGGCACACTAAGGGAAAACGCTCGATAGTGCTCTTTACAGCGTTGATGGTTGTTGTTTTTGTGCGTTCCACATTTTCCATTGATTTACCCCTTAAAAAACTGCTCTTTTTGCTGCCAATTTTCCACCACTTTCACATGCAAAAATAAATGTACAGGCACGCCGATGAGTTCAGCAATATCTGCTCGCGCGAGGCTGCCAATTTTTTTCAGCATGTCGCCATTTTTGCCGAGGATAATCGGTTTCTGGCTTTCTCTATCAAGAATAATTTGTTGATGGATATGAATGCTATTGCCTTTATCCGCTTTTTTCCACTGTTCGGTTTGCACCGTCAACGCATAGGGGATTTCTTTATGCACGTTGAGAAACAACTTCTCGCGGGTGATTTCTTCTGCCAAATAGCGGGTTGGTGCGTCCGCGAGTTGATCCGCCTCATAAAACCACGGAGAGACGGGCAAATAGCTGATAAGATGTTTTTTTAAGTCCTCTAAACCATCATTTTTCAGCGCACTGATGAAAAAATACTGGTCGGTAAGTTTTTCTGTCTCCAGTTGCGTGACAATGGGGAGCAACTTCAGCTTTGCCATCAAATCCACTTTATTCAAAACAACCACGATGGGCTTATGAATATCTTTCAGGCGTTCACGCAAGCGTTGATTTGCCTCATTTTTCCACGCGGTTGCATCGACTAAATAGACAATCGCATCGGCTTCCCCAATCGCGCCCCACGCATGCTCCAGCATCATTTTATCCAGCTTGGTACTGGCTTGTTTGAAAATTCCCGGTGTGTCGATGAGAATAAGCTGTGTATCCCCCTCAGTAATAATGCCGCACAATCGCGTTCGGGTTGTTTGCGCTTTCGGCGTCACAATCGCGATTTTGCTGCCCACGAGAGCGTTCACCAACGTTGATTTTCCCGCATTCGGTACGCCGATAATGGCGATAGACCCTGCTTTTTGCGCTCCTGTTGTCATTTTCTGACCAATTCTAAGAGTTTTTGCGCGGCTAACTGCTCCGCCCTTTTCTTAGAAGTGCCCTCAGCGCGACACGACTCAAAGCCTTTGACAGTCACTTCGATGCAAAAATGCGGTTGATGATCAGGGCCCATGGTGCCGACAACAACATAGTCAGGGCGCGGCAATCCCCGCCCTTGCGCCCATTCTTGCAACGCCGATTTCGCATCAATCGGCGGGCTTTCTGTCATATCCAGCAGGGGATGCCAATAGATGGTTACAAATTTTTTCGCGGCTTCCAGCCCGCCATCAAGGTAGAGTGCGCCTAACAACGCCTCGCACACATCTGCTTGCAGGGTCTCATTTTTCAGGTGATGTCCGCGCTCTTGCACCGAAAATTGCACATAGCGTGGCAAGTCAATGTTGCGTGCCACCGTTGCCAAGGCAGTGCGGCACACTAGCGCTGCATGGCGTTTGGCAATTTGTCCCTCCCGCTCAGACGGAAACAGGGCAAACAGCATGTCGGCAACGATAAGCGCGAGCACCCGATCGCCCAAAAATTCCAAGCGTTCATAGCCTCTATCTTGCCGTTTTCGGGTTGCGCTAATGTGCGTCAACGCTTGGGCAAGCAACGTTTTGTCGTTGAAGAAATAGCCGATTTCGGTTTCAAGAAGGGTATTCATTAAGTTACTCAATCGTCTGGACAAATCTGTCGCCTCTAAGCGCAAACGGCCAACGCCAAAATTGCCAGAGCGGTACGTTACTGTGGGTTGAAAACGCTATCACCTTAGCATGCCCCACAAAATTAGCAACCGGCACAAACCGTACTTCTGCGGTGCGACTGTCTTGCGATCTATCCCGATTATCGCCCATCATAAAATACTGCCCCTCAGGCACCACAAATTCTTCGGTGTTATCAAGGGCGCCCACATCACCATCTTTTTCAATGATGGTATGCACCACGCCATTCGGCAACGTTTCCTTATATTGATCGAAAGATAACACCGTGCCATCGTCTTGCGTTTGCATAAATGGCGCAACAGGCTCGCGTTTTACGATCACCCCGTTAATAAACAGCCGCCCCTCTTTCATCTGAATCCGATCATTTGGCAAGCCAATCACCCGCTTAATATAGTTGGTGTCAAGATACCGACTCGGGCGAAACACCGCCACATCGCCCCGTTGCGGTGGGGTTGCAAGCACGCGATCTTTGAGCGCCTTAATCGGCAGCGGCGCACTAAATTGCCCATAGCCATAAGACAACTTGGACACAAATAAATAATCCCCAATCACGAGATTCGGCAGCATCGATTCAGAGGGGATGTTGAAGGGTTCATAGCAAAAAGTTCGAAACGTTACGGCAACAATCGCCGCAAAAAACAATGTTTTGAGCGTTTCAATAATTCCAAGTTTATCGTTCATATTTTTCTACTTATCACCACAAAAGCCAAAGCGTAAGGCTGTTCATCCGCCAAACTTAAATGAATGTCAAGGGCATCTCCAAAAACCTCTTTTCTAGGGCGATTGGCAGCGTCAGAAAGTTTGTCTGAAGCCGCACGTACAAGTGCGTACGCTTGCGTTTCAGAAAAACTTTCTTTCTCGCCACTCATCCCGATAAAAGGGTTTTTAGTCGCGCCCTCACGGTTTTGCACATCAACCCCGAAGATCTTCCACACAATCTCAGGCGTTATTCGCAAACACGGCTTCCCATTTTTATCATTCCCCACGTCAAAATCTTGCCATGTTATCCCTGCACGTAAACCCGTGCCTAATGCTTTGAGCGCGGCTTCTTTCGCGGCAAAGCGTTTGGCAAACGCTGCTGCGGGATGATGCTGTTTTAAGCAATACGCCCGTTCTTGGGGCGTAAATATTTTGCACACAAACCGATCGCCAAACCGATGGAGCAGTTTTTCAATACGGCGCACGTCCACCATGTCTGTCCCGATGCCAAGAATCATTGGCGAGCCGCCTGCATCAGCCGTTTCATCTCTGTAATGCTCGCCTCCAGCCCTAAAAATATCGCCTCCCCAATAAGGAAGTGCCCAATATTCAATTCTTTCAGCGTGGGAATGGCAGCAACAGCCCCAACGGTTGCATAATTCAAGCCATGCCCTGCGTGACATTCAAGCCCCAACTGTTCGGCATAACATGCTGCATCCCGCAACCGCTCCAACTCAAAGGCTTGCGCTGTTCCTGTTGTTTCGCAATATTTGCCTGTGTGCAATTCCACCACGGGCGCACCCAAGATCTTTGCCGCCTCTAACTGTGCTCTATCAGGGTCAATAAACAACGACACGCGAATGTCCGCTGCTTGTAATTCGGCTACATACCGCTCTAAACTGCGCCGCTGCCCTGCCACATCAAGTCCGCCTTCGGTTGTCACTTCGTTGCGTTTTTCTGGCACAATACACGCCGCGTGTGGCTTATTCCGCAGGGCAATTGCCAACATTTCTGGTGTTGCCGCCATCTCCAAATTCAGCGGCAATGTCAATTCTTCTACCAAGCGCACAATATCCGCATCGCTAATGTGCCGCCTGTCTTCCCGCAAATGCGCGGTAATACCGTCCGCGCCTGCACGTTCTGCCAATTTTGCCGCGCGCACAGGGCACGGATGCATGCCCCCCCGCGCATTACGGATGGTTGCCACATGGTCAATATTCACCCCCAACCGCAAGGTCACTACAGCCCGTCCTTTTCATTGTAAATTTCTGTTGCCGCTTTACTGGCAATGCGTACGTCGTGGTGTCTCTTTCGTATACTTTTGCGTTCATGGCGAGAGAGATGATAGGTTATCACAATTTTGTGGCACAAAAAATAACTCACCCCTCCTGCAATAATCATCCACGGGATACACCCCACCATCATAGGTAGTAACACAGGCTCAAACAACAGTTTTGCGTGCTCCCAAATATTTGATAATGAATGCCCATCGGACAATTTAAAAATTTCTTGATAACCTGCTCCTGTGCCTTCCATTCCCAAAAACCACTTGCCCGTTTTATAAATCAGCGGAAAAATAAACACGAAGGTGACGGGATTGCCTACGAGCGTTCCTATGGCGGCGGCTACCAAACTGCCCCCTATTGGCCATGCTAAAGCAAAGGCGAGCAGCAGATGAAAGAAGAGAAATGGCGTGAAGGAAATCGCTGCCCCGCTTGCAAAGCCTAGTGCTATACTTGTTGGCGTTCCAGGAAGTCGCACGGTGCGATAATGCCAATATTTCAGCGTCCGCCGCCAGCCCATATAGGGAAACAGGAAGTTGCGTAGTCTTTGCAAGGGGGGGCGAGGCGTGCGGCGTTTAAACATTATAAGATCCTTAGGAGGCACGAGAGGGAAGGCACGAGGCGCGAGAGAAAACAACTCACACAATAGGCATCACGAGCAAGCATGATTCTATGCCCTCGTGCCTCGTGCCTCGTGCCTATCCCCTCTCTCAACTCTTTATCCTCTCCAAAGCATGCACACTCCGATGTGCCCGTAATACTGCCATTACTGATGTTAAATGCTCGGTGTTGTCAACCTCTACATCAAGCAAAATATCAAAATGGTCGGTGGTACGATGGGCAATTTTCATATTGTGAATGTTGGCACGCGCTTGCCCCACTAACGCACACATCGTGCCCAACGCGCCTGTTGCATTTTCCAACGATATTTTGAGCCGTGCGACGGTGGCGACATCCTGTTGCGCCGCCCCTTCCCACGCCACATCAATAAACCGTTCAGGTTTATCTTTAAAAGCATTGAGATTATGGCAATCTTCCGTATGCACCGTCACCCCCTTGCCCATCACAATCAGGCCTACAATTTTATCGCCTCTAATCGGGTGGCAACATTTCGCATAATGCACCGCCATCCCCGGGATAAGCCCCGTAATGGGCAGCTGATACGCCGCTGGTTTTGGCGCTTCCGGCTTTTTCTGCAACAGCGCATCTAACGCATTTTCCTCGCGTTGCTCGCGTTCTTGCTTGATAATATCGGGATACACACTCACCGCAACTTCACGCCCCGAGAAATGTCCCTCCCCAATGGTAACATAGAGATCATCGCGCTGCTTCACATTAAATTTAGACAGCACACTATCCAGCTGTGTCTCACTGTATTCTTTCTCAACGTCTTTAAAAGCCTTATCAATCAAGCCCTTGCCGAGCTCAATATATTGCTCGCGTTGTTGCGTGCGCACAAAACGGCGGATGTGCGCCTTTGCCCGCGCACTCACCACAAATTTTTCCCAAGAAGGTGACGGCTGATGCCCTTTTTGCGTGATAATTTCAACCTGATCGCCATTCTGCAGCACGGTTTTCAGCGGCACAATACGCCCGTTCACCCGTGCGCCTGTGCAGGCATCGCCCACGGCAGAGTGCACCGCGTAAGCAAAATCCACGGGCGTTGCACCACGCGGCAAGGCAATCAAATCACCCTTGGGGCTAAAGCAAAACACTTGATCATCGAACATCGCCAGCTTTGTATGTTCCAAGAATTCTTCGGGGTCAGACGCTTGCTCGAGAATTTCCAACAAATCCCGCAACCATTTATATTGCTTGGTTTCATTGGCTTCTTTGTTATTTTGCTGTTTATAGACCCAATGCGCCGCAACGCCCAATTCCGCCACTTCATGCATCTCTTGGGTACGAATTTGCACCTCAATCCGATGATTTTTCGGGCCAATGATGGTGGTATGCAACGATTGATAGCCGTTGGGTTTCGGCAAGCTGATGTAATCTTTAAAGCGACCGGGGATAATTTGATAGGTGGAATGAATAATCCCCAACGCCGCATAGCATTGCGCTGTCGATGCTACCGTCACCCGAAACGCCATAATATCAGAGAGTTGCTCCAACGTAATATTTTTTGAGCGCATTTTTCGCCAGATGGAAAACGGTTTTTTCTCCCGTCCATACACGGTTGCCTCAATCTGTGCCGCGCTTAAATCTGCTTTAAGCTGCGTGATGATTTCTTCTTTCAGCGTGCCGCCATTGTCTCGCAAAAATGCCAATCGTGTCAAAATAGAATCCCGCACGTCGGGGTAAAGCTGCGCAAACGCGAGGTCTTCCAGCTCGTCTTTCACATCGTGCATGCCAATGCGTTCGGCGAGCGGCGCGTAAATATCCAAGGTTTCTTGGGCAATCCGTTGCCGTTTTTCAATTTTCGGGATATAATGCAGCGTCTGCATGTTGTGCAGGCGATCCGCCAATTTTACCAAGAGCACGCGAATATCTTCCGACATCGCCAGCACCAGCTTGCGGAAATTTTCTGCCTGTTTCGATTCGCTAGATTTCAACTCGATTTGCGACAGCTTCGTCACGCCATTAACCAACCGCGCCACACTTTTGCCAAACAGTTTTTCAATTTCCTCTAGGGTTGCGTCCGTGTCTTCGATCGTATCGTGCAACAAAGCGGTGACAATCGAGTCCACATCAAGACGCAACCGCGTAAGAATGCCCGCCACTTCCAACGGATGAGAGAAATAGGGGTCTCCAGAATCGCGTTTTTGCGCCCCATGCTTCATCATCGCATAGACATATGCACGGTTAAGCTGCGCCTCATCCGCATCGGGATCATAGGCACGCACCCGCTCCACCAGTTCATATTGTCGCATCATGGCGTGACTTTACACGAGGAAGATTAAAAAATCTTAAGAAATTGCCACAGGTTGCACACTTAAACGATAGCCAAACGTTTGTAAAATCGTGCTAACCGTTTTAAAAGCGGGATTTCCGTTGTGTGACAAGACACGATACAGGTTTTGGCGGCTCAACCCTGTTTTTGTTGCCAAAATACCAATCCCCCCATTTGCCTCTACCAACGTTCGTAACGCCATTAAGAAGGCAGGGCTATTGCCGTCTTCTTCAAAATTTTCTAAGGCAATTTCCAAATATTGCTTGGCTTGAACGGGGTCTTGCAGCAACCCAACAACATAGGCGTGATGATTATTTACAGGATTCATAGTTTATCATCCTTATATTGCTGCCAATATTTTTTTGCCTGTTTTATGTCTTTCGGTTGAGAGTCTTTGTCACCACCACTCAATAACACAATAATGTCCGCCCCCTCTTCTGCGATATAGACACGATAGCCACTCCCAAAGAAAAAACGCAACTCCAACACGCCGTCACCGACAGGTTTACAATCCCCATATAATCCCAATGATAGACGTTCGACACGCTCGAGAATACGCAACCGTGTTTTGGTATCACGCAGACTTTCAAGCCATTGGATGTAAGGCTGCTTACCATCAGACGTGGTAAAAATATGCAGATTTTTTACGACCATCAATGATCTTAAATTAATTGTACCTTATAAGTTACAAAAAGTCAAGCGTTACGCTTCGTCCTCTTCCTCCACAGCATCTTCCGCAGAAAACCCGTCCCCTTCCTCAATTTCCACCAGCACAGCTTCCTCCTCGATGGAGGCAAGGAATATATCGCTGTCTTCTGCGTTGAGCAATTCTTGGTCTTGCGCCAAAATAGACTCTAAATCTTCCTCGTTATCTTCTGAAGGCAGATTTTTCTGCAAGCCCCGAATAATCGTCTCACGCAACACATCAGGAGAAATATTTTGCTCGGCAATTTCGCGCAACGCCACCACAGGGTTCTTATCACGGTCGCGCTCAACCGTCAGCATCGCGCCAGAGGAAAGCTCTTTCGCACGCTGCGCTGCAACAGTCACAAGCTCAAAACGATTGGGAACAAGCTGGATGCAATCTTCAACGGTAACGCGTGCCATAATTTTTTGCTTTCCAAAATTTTATTTACTCTAAAAATCAACAGCCTTTGCGTTTAGCAAGAGCAGCATCAAAAAACAAGTAAAAAATACCATTTACAACCGTGTTGCAACGAGACATAGTGCGGCAACAAACAAATTTGTATTTTATATTTAAATTACAAAAAACAAGCGAAATGCGTAAAATTGTAACACGGAGTTGTAGTTATGTCTGAATATTTTGTCTACCCTGAAGAACGTCTCTGCCTGTTTATAGATGGCGCTAATCTCTATGCTGCCGCCCGATCTTTGGGTTTTGATATTGATTATCAAAAACTTCTCCGCCATTTTGCCAAGCGCGGCCGCCTCATCCGCGCCTTTTATTATACCGCGCTCATTGAAGACCAAGAATTTTCACCCATTCGCCCCCTCGTTGACTGGCTAGACTACAACGGCTTTACAATGGTGACAAAGCCGACCCGTGAATTTACTGATGCCTATGGTCGCCGTAAAATCAAGGGCAACATGGATATTGAACTTGCGATCGATGTGCTCGAGATGGCCGAAAAAGTGGACCATATCGTGCTGTTCTCAGGCGATGGCGATTTCCGCCGTTTGGTAGACTCTGCCCAACGCAAAGGCGTCCGCGTCTCTGTTGTCAGCACCATTAATTCTAACCCGCCGATGGTGGCCGATGAATTGCGCCGCCAAGCGGATCACTTCATTGAGTTATCCGATCTAGCCCAGCATATTAGCCGTGCAGGGGGCGAGAATGCGGCGCGTCGCCTTCGTGAAGAATCCGGCGAAGAAGAAACTGCGCCCGCCCGCTCGCTGAAAAATGCCCTGTAACATCGGGCTTCCTGCACCAGACTGCGGGCTGTGTCCGCGTCTGGTTGCTTTTAGAGAACAGAACACGCACGTACACCCTGCGTTTTTCAACGGCGCGGTGCCCAGTTTTGGTGACCTTGATGCAGCACTCCTGATTGTAGGACTTGCCCCCGGTCTTAAGGGCGCGAACCGCACAGGCAGACCGTTCACGGGCGATTATGCAGGGGAATTACTCTATCCCACGCTGCTGCAATACGGTTGGGCATCCGGTGTGTATGATACTGAAAACCGCGAAAAATTTACGCTCATCAACGCCCGCATCACCAACACCGTCCGCTGCGTACCGCCGCTTAACAAACCGTTGCCTGCGGAAATCAACACCTGTAGCACGTTTTTGAGAAACGAAATTGCTGCCATGCCCAACGTGCGTTTTATTATCGCACTCGGCACGGTTGCCTATACCGCCGTGCTCAAAAATTCTGGCAAAAAACCCGCCGCCCATCCGTTTAAACATGGCGGCATCGTCACACTCACCCCTAAAATTACCCTTATCAGCAGCTATCATTGCTCGCGCTACAACACGAGCACCAAACGCCTCACAACCGCGATGTTTCACGCGATTTTTGACAAGCTCAAAGAACTACGCTAACACTATACCGCTCGCACCTGAAGAGTTGCACAAACACGTTGCGAGCGGTAAAGCCCGCGCGGCGCTTGAGCGAAACGTTGCACATTCTTCATGTGCAACAGGTATATCGCCATCATTAGGAGTTTTGACAATGCGCCACACTTTTCTCGCCCTCCTCTTCTCCCTGTTCCTCACCACCACAGCCCACGCCGAGATTCTGCTTGCCACTGTTGGGCCGATGACGGGGCAAAACGCCAGCATTGGTGAGCAAATGCGCCGTGGAGCAGAACTCGCCGTCAAACATATTAATGCAAACGGCGGCTTATTAGGACAACACGTCAACCTCAGCGTCATGGATGATGTGTGCGACCCCAAACAAGCAACCACGGTTGCACAAAAGCTGGTGAATGACGGGGCGGTGTTTGTGGCAGGGCATTTTTGCTCCGGCGCAAGCATTCCCGCCTCCAACATCTACAGCGAAGAGGGCATCGTGATGATCAGTCCTGCCTCCACCGTCCCTGCCCTCACTGATAGAAAACTCGACGGCATTTTCCGCCTCTGTGGACGCGACGACCAACAAGGTGTCATCGGCGCACAATACCTCCTCAAAACATTCGCGAACAAAAACATTGCGATTATTCACGATAAAACCGCCTATGGCAAAGGCTTGGCCGATGTTGCCAAAGCCTCCCTCCATAAAAACGGCGTGCAGGAAGTGCTCTATGAAGCCATCACGGTGGGCGAGCGCGATTTCTCTGCACTTGTCACCAAAATGAAGCAAGCCAAGGTGGATGTCATTTTTTATGGCGGCTACTATACAGAAGCAGGACTCATCGTCCGCCAAGCCCACGACCAAGGCTTAAAAGCCCCGCTCATGGCGGGAGACTCGCTCATTACCAAAGAATTTTGGACAATCACAGGGGCTGCTGGCAATGGCACATTGATGACCTTCAGCCCTGACCCGCGCCTCGAGCCAACCGCACAGCCCATCGTCGAAGAATTCCGCAAAACAGGCTATGAACCCGAAGGCTATGCGCTCTTTAACTATGCCGCCGTCATGATCTATGCCGATGCCGTCAAAAAAGCCAATTCCACCAAGCTCCCTGATGTCTTGAAAGCATTACACAGCAACCCTTTTGCTACCATTATCGGCACCATTCAGTTTGATGCAAAAGGTGATGTCACCGCGCCTGCATACAGGGTGTATAACTGGAAAGACGGTGCGTATATTTATGCAAAATAATACCTATACTCTCAGACAAGGGGTTATGCAGGTGAAGGATTTTTTGATGATTTCAAGGCAAAAAATTCCGAAAAAGCGGAGTTTATTGAACATAAATGAGCACTTTGAGGAATTTTTTAACGCTGAAAGCGCGAAAAAGACGAGCACTGGATAATCCCTTATGCCTGAAATAACACAAACACTACTGATCACCAACCAACGCGGGCTGCATGCGCGGGCTGCTGCAAAATTTGTCAAGGTCTCAGGGCAATTCCAAGCAACCATTTTGGTGTATAAGGGCGAGCAAGAAGCCCAAGGCACGTCCATCATGGGCTTGATGATGCTGGCGGCCAGCAAAGGCTGCTCTATTGAGGTACGTGCAACAGGGATTGATGCACCTGAAGCTGTTGCTGCCCTTGCAGAGCTTGTCACAGAGAATTTTGGTGAAGAGTAATAGAGAAGTATTATTATCTCATATCAAGCACAAAAATCTCAACTTTCTCCCCATGCGTTGGTTTCAATACAAGTGCTAAGGTACGCCGTGTGTGTCATTCCCTCGAAAGAGGGAATCCACTCTTAACCCAAACAAGCGTGGATTCCCTCTTTCGAGGGAATGACACGAATATCTATTTCATCCAAAATGCCCCCTTCTTTTAAAAACACTCAAAGACACCCAAACCCTCGCCCAACAGCTTGCCTTCATAATGCACTATTTTAACTTTTGATAGATCTCCTTATCTTCTGCGCTCTTTTGCTCTTGTCCCAATTCTCTATAAACATCAGCGCGGTTCAGATAAGCAACTCTGCAGTATTTATCGATGCTGATGGCTGTATTGCAATCTACAAGAGCCGTTTGTAA
>JBILKT010000142.1:0-4666 GCA_044376545.1 Alphaproteobacteria bacterium | reverse complement strand
GTCGCAGGGGATTCGTCCTGAGTGAGTGCGTTCTCCGAGCGAATCCCCTGCGACTCGCCGCGCAGGCGCTTGCGCAGCGGGAGGCAGAGGCCCAGAAAGTTTTAGAAATTTAATGGGGTTGGTATAACGCACAAGTTTAAAATTGATCTTTTTGGCTGCAAAATCTCAACTTTCTCCTCGTACGTTAGTTTCGGGACAAGCTCTTAGAATAGCCACCGCCTATTCCTTCGAAACAAATTGTCAGGATTTTTATGAGTGAACCAAGGCGCGTTGCCCCTAAGTTGTTGGAAATTTTAGTGTGTCCGCTCACAAAACAACCATTGGAATACGATAGCGAAAAACAAGAATTAATCAGTCGTGCGGCCAAGCTCGCCTATCCTATACGCGATGGCATTCCGATTATGCTGGTGGATGAGGCGCGGACTGTGGAAGACGCATAAGAGCTTGTCCCGAAACTAACGCATGAGGAGAAAATCGAGATTTTTGTGCGAAAAATAACTCCAAAATAGCGGGGTATACGGGAGTATTTTCCCTATTTTGGAGTGATTTTGCAGCCAAAAAGATCAATTTTAAACTTGTGCGTTAGTTTCGGGACAAGCTCTAAGAGGCACTATGCAGCAAACTGGATCGCCGCAATCTGCTGATACAAAGGCGATGTCTGCAACAGTCTGTTATGCGTGCCCTCTGCCGCAATCGTCCCATTTTCCAGCACAATAAGCCTGTCGGCGTGTTGCACGGTGGATAATCGGTGCGCGATGGTAAGTACCGTACAATCTTTGCCGAGCAGTTCTAAAGCCTGCTGCACTTTATTTTCAGCGAGGGAATCCAGCGCAGAGGTCGCTTCATCCAGAAGCAAAATTTTCGGGCGGCGCAACAGGGCACGCGCAATAGCAATGCGCTGTTTTTGTCCACCAGATAGACGCACACCCCGTTCACCTAAATAGGTGTGGTAGCCTTGGGGGAGGTCTTTGACAAACTCATCGGCAAACGCCGCTTTGCTGGCGGCAATAACCTCGGCTTCGCTGGCATTCACGTTGCCATAGCGAATGTTTTCCATAACAGACGTTGCAAAAATGGCAGGTTCTTGAGAGACAAGCGCGAACAGCCCTCGATAGGCAACCGGATTCATGTCCCGAATATCGATGCCATCAAGCAAAACAGCGCCCTGTTGCGGATCATAAAAACGCAATGCCAGATGAAACAGGGTTGATTTGCCTGCCCCCGAACGGCCCACTAACGCCACTTTCTCTCCCGCTTGTATGGTCAAGGTAAAATCCTGTATCACAGGCTCTTTGCCCACAGGATATTGAAATGTCATATTTTGGAAGGTGATCTGTCCACTGTTTGGCACAGGTTTTGGCGCAACGGGCGCAACAATAGCAGACGGCATGTTTTTGAGTTCCATCAACCGTTCTGTTGCGCCTGCTGCCTTTTGTAAATCGCTATAAATTTCAGAGATCGCGCCAATAGAGCTGGCAACAATCACCGCATAAAACACAAACGCAGTGAGATTGCCCGCGCTTAAATTGCCTGCAATCACATCTTGTCCGCCAATCCATAAAATTAGCGTTACAGCACCAAACACAAGGCTAATAACTGTTGCAGCCAGCAGAGCACGATGAAAATTCCGTGTTGCTGCCGCTGTAAATGACTCTTCTATTTTGCTGCAAAATTGTGCGTGGTCGCTTGCTTCGTGGCTGAACGCTTGCACGGTGCGAATGTTCGACAGGCTTTCTTCTAATTGGGCGCTGGCTTCGGCAATTTTTTCTTGCACAATTTTTGATTTTGCCCGTACTTTGCGCCCAAATACCATAATTGGTAAGAGCACCAGCGGTACACCGCAAAACACAAGGGCAGTCAGTTTAAAGCTCGTATACGCCAGCATGCCCGCGCCGCCCGTGAACATCACGATGTTGCGTAACGCGGTCGGCATAGAACTGCTCACCACCGTTTGTACAAGGGTTGCATCTGCTGTAAGGCGCGAGACAATTTCCCCGCTGCGGTTCTCATCATAAAAACGAGGGCTTAGCGTCAGCAAATGCGCGAAAATATCGCGTCTTAAGTCCGTAATGAGGCGCTCCCCTAACCAGCTTACCGTATAAGAACGGGTAAAACTTGCCCCTGCCATCAGCAAAATGAGCGCGAGAATCCCCCAAATTGCTTGTTGTAACAATAGTTGATCGTGCGCTGCAAAACCTTTATCCACCAGCATTTTCATGCCTTGCCCGAGGGCGAGCACCGTAAAAGCAGCGGTCGCCATGCCAAGGCAAGCAAGAATGATTTTCCCCTTATGCGGCTGTAAATAGTGGAACAGCAGGGGTAGGGTTTTAAGGTTACCCTTCGGGGCATCGCGGGGAATTTCAGGGCGTGGGGGCATGCACAAGGCTATAGGCGGAGACACAAGAAAAGTAAAGCGGGGATGGTTGCAGTATAAATAAAATGCTGTCTAGCGTCCCTTTATTTGATTCGTCCCTGCTCCACGGATAATGTGAGATTATCTCGTGGACGGGGTACTAGTGGCATCATATCCTTGTTTCCCCCTTTCCTTTTTATCCTGAGTTTGCTAAGAGAAGGTCAGTTTTACACTGACATTTTGTAAGAAAGTTTCAATTTTATGCCGCAGTCTTTGTCAACATTGCAGAAAACGTACCTCGAAAAGGTATCAGCGCACGCGGCACATCAGCAAGACCTCCCGTTTACAGATTTTCTCAACATTTTTGGCAGCAGTGTGCCACCTGAAGACTTGCAGCAGGTGGACGAGACCACATTCTTTGCGCTCACCCAAAATTTCTGGGAATTTATCAAAACGCGCCCTGAAAATACGCCGAAAATCCGCGTGGTGCCAAGCGAGGCACACACCTACGTTGAGATTGTCAATGATGACATGCCGTTTTTGGTAAGCTCAGCGGTGGCAGAAATCAACCGCTTGGGTTATGCGGTGTCGCTGATTATCCACCCCGTGGTAAAAATTGTGCGGGATGCAGCGGGTGTGTTGCAAGAACTCGGGACAGGGCAGGCGGAATCCCTGATGCACATTCAGTTGCCCGTGCTCAATTCTGCGACGGATGCACAGAAAATTGAGCAGGGACTTGCTAAGATTTTTGCGGATGTGCGCCTTGCGGTGAATGATTGGCAGGCGATGCGGACAGCCGTGCAAACAACCATTACCACGCTAAACACGCAAAAATCGGCAATTGCGCCCGCAGAAGTGCAGGAAACAGCTGCGTTCCTTGAGTGGCTCAGCAAAGACCATTTTACTTTTCTGGGCTATCGCGAAATTGAGCACAAAGGGCAGGGGGATGCCCATGAAATTAACGTGAAGGCAGGCGCAGGGCTTGGCATTTTGCGCGATGACGAGAAAATGCTGTTTGATGGCGTACGGAAAGTGGCGTTGTTGCCACAAGATATTCAGTCATTCCTGAACGAGCCGCGCCTGATTCATTTCACCAAAACCAACCTGATTAGCCCCGTGCATCGCCCTGTGCCGCTGGATGTGATCAGCATCAAAACCTTTAACGCACAAGGGGAATTGACAGGTGAAAACCGTTTTGTCGGGCTGTTTACGTCAGAGGCGTATAACTCCAGCCCGCGCCACATCCCGTTTTTGCGCCGCAAAGTGGCAAGCGTGTTGGCGGAGGCAGGGTTTGACCCGAAAAGCCACGATGGTAAGTCCCTCACGCATATTATTGAGACCTTCCCCCGCGATGACCTCTATCAAATCAGCGTGCCAGAATTGCTGCAAATCAGCCTCGGCATTCTGCACTTGCAAGAGCGGCAGCGCGTTGCACTCTTCATCCGCCAAGATACCTACGAGCGATATGTCGCGTGTTTTGTGTATGTGCCACGGGATCGCTACAGCATTGACCTACGCCAGAAACTTCAGGATATTTTAGAATTATCTTTCAACGGAAAAGCAAAAACTATTCATGGAACAGTTGAAGATGCAGCATTGGCGCGTCTCTATTTCGTGATTGAAACCAACCCGAAAGACATGCCCGCGTTTGACCTCAAAACCATTGAAGAAGCACTCGTTGCCGCAAGCTGGTCGTGGCAGGAAAAACTAAAAAATGCGTTGCGAAAACAGGATGCCAGCCCCACAGCCGCACGGCTGTTTGTGCAGTTTGGAACAGGGTTCCCTGTCTCGTATCAAGAAAATTTTGCGTTTAACAACGTTATTGCCGATATTACAGTTCTCGATGAACTGTATGGCGATGAGCGCCTTAAAGTCTTGTTTTATCAGCAGCCAGAAACAACGACGTTCCATTTGAAGCTGTTCGCGTTGGATAATCCCTTGCCGTTGTCTGATGTGTTGCCGATGTTGGAAAACATGGGGCTGCGGGTTATTAGCGAGACGCCTTATAAAATCAAACCATCTCATCACCCCACAGCGGCGTGGATACACGATTTAGAAGTGTATACAAAAAACCGTGAACCGCTTGATATTGCTGCCGCACAACCCCTTTTTGCGGCGTTATTTTCGGCAGTGTGGTTGAAAAAAGCTGATGATGATGCGTTTAATGCGTTGGTGCTCACGGCAGGGGTGACATGGCGGCAGGTGATTATCCTGCGGAGTTATGCAAAATACCTGAAGCAAATTGGCTTTGGCTATAGCGAGCAGGCGATGGCGGAAGCGTTAATTCATAACACCCCGATTGCGATTGCGTTG
>JBILKT010000227.1:0-4695 GCA_044376545.1 Alphaproteobacteria bacterium | reverse complement strand
ATAATGTGAAAATCCCTACAGATAAAGACAGAATTATCTACGGCCAATCGCTTGGAACAAGCATTGCGCCCCATAATATTGACGACGTGCCAGCAAGAAGCAATTCGAATGGTGTTGGCTTTATGCTGAACTAAATATGTAGCCAATATGATGATTATTAAAAGTATGGAATATTATATGAACAATACACACTTCAACATGAGAAAAACGTTGGCTGTTCTTGGGGTAAGTTGCCTCAGCCTCCTCTCCTTAAGCGCTTGTTCAAGCATACAGCAAACCCCGCTTCAAGAGCAGGAATCTTATATAAAACCCCAGTTTCACGCAACATATACGGAAGATCGTATTACGTTACGCTTGAAGAAAAACCAACAAGGTTTAACCGCAGATCAACAGAGTTATGTGGAGAGGTTTACCCGTTTCTATGAACGTTCTAAAGATTCTGTCTTTTTTGTCTCCCTCATTAAAGAACCGCGTGAGGTTAACGAAAGTAAGCTGCCGTTTCATAATCCAACATTGATGAGCAATTTTGATGACGTTGTCAGCGCTGTTGCGAAACAACGTAAACGACCCCATATCATTACAGAGGTTGATACGGAGAAAAAAATACCGCCTGCAGTGAAAAACCTTGCAGATGTTGCCGTAAAGCAAGTGCCTTCTACGTTAGATGAAGATAGAAAAATAGCGGTTATTGTGCGACAATACACCGTTAAGCCAGTTAACTGCCCGCAATATGACGGATGGGAATGGGGGAAAGTTGAGGAAATTGGCCATAGAGACACACTGGGTTGTGCTGTTAGCACAAACCTTTTGGCGCAGATTAAAGATAAATCGCGTTTGGTTTATGGCGAGAATCTCGACCAAGAATACTACAGCGCCTATGATCTGACAGTTCTAAAAGAGGTAAATGCAGGAAGCTGGAAGCCTGTGTCTAAGGAAGCATCCGTCAACAACTAGCAGTTGTCCGATATAAATTTTAACAAAAAGAATAAAAAGGTTTGCAAAATGGATCTCCTCGCTTTTGTATGTGATGCTGAAACAAAAACTTCTTTAGAAGTGCTTGTTAAGAGTTACTGGGATGCGGGGATGGTCTTAGAAGGTGGATCAAAAGCCGCAGTCGAGTATGATATAGGATCTTTTGAAACTATTAAATTTTTGATTGTTGATATTAGTGATGCAGAAGATGTGAGAAGCGTTTGTCATAGTATTATGACGAAATTCAGTTCCTCACAAGCGGTGTTATTTATTGGAAGTGTAAATGATGTCGCTCTTTATAGAGATCTTGTTCGTGCGGGCGCTGCGGATTATGTGGTGAAGCCTGTAAACGAAGAAGAAATTTACAAAGCACTTATCACATCCTTAAAATCTAAAGTGGTGCAAAATACAGCATTTGCAGAAATACAAGGCGGTAATAAACCAGCGAAATTGATTACGATAATCGGTGCACGTGGTGGTGCGGGGACGACGTCGCTTCTGGTAAATGCGGGCTGGATTCTTGCTAACACACATCAGCAAAATGTTGTGTTAATCGATATGGATGTCCATTTCGGCACTATTGCACTGGCGTTAGACGCAAAGCCAAGCATTGGCTTTAAGGATGCTTTGCAGGATCCTAGTCGCGTGGATGCACATTTTGTAGAAGGGTGTCTCGTCAAGGTGACACCAAAGCTTTCGATATTGGCCGCAGAAGAGAATATGCGTGATTATGTGGTGTTTAATGATAACGCTATAAGGCTTTTGCTCGAAAAACTGCGTGAAAATAAAGATTACATTATTGTTGATACACCACGTTCGTCGCTTGTTCGCTGTCCACAGATAATTTTAGATGCAGATTATATTGTTTTAGTAACGGAACTAACAGTACCTTCGCTGCGCGACACGGTCACAATTATCAATCAGATCAAAAGCATTGTAACAAGCAAAAAAATTATCATTGTTGCAAATAAAGTCCGTTCTGGGGCGAGTGGTCAGGTTTCTTTGCAAGATTTTGCATCACAAATTGATACGAAAATATCGGTTGTATTGCCGCATGCACCAGAAGTCATCGAAAAAGCACTGAATGATGGTAAGGCAGCAGCTCTTCAGGATCCAAAAAGCAAAATTATTAGAGAAATCAATAACTTTTGTGATATTCTCCTTGAGAAAAAGACACAAGGAGCACTTTTAACGACTGCATCGACGCAACGCGGGCGCGTTAAAGATTTTTTAGGTAAATTCAAGTAGAGATAGTAAATATGTCTGATAAAAATCCTTTTGCTACGATTAATCCGAACAAAGCAGATGGTCTGGGGGAGCCCTCTACCGTGATTGGCAATCCGCGTCCAAAAACATCGGAAGCGCTATTAGAAGTTGCTCGTAAGCATATTGTGCCTATAGTCAAAAAGCGAATCTCTGAAGATGAGATTAAAAATTCTACAAGGGGCATGCTGGCGCGGCGGATTGCTGTGATTCTTAATGAGTGGCTGTCTGCCACGGGACAGGAATTAAGTCTTGTTGACCAGCGTAATATCATCACTTTTCTCATAAAAGAAACAACGGAGCCGCTGATCAAGAAGGCCAATCCAGAATTAACTAAACCTGCACTTGGTAAAGACGCCGCATCTGCAACGACAGGAGTCACAAATAATATTATCACAGTTGCAAAGTCTAAAGTCCAAGGATTGTTGCTTAACAGAATTGACACTGTTGTTGCGGCAACTCTTCCACGCAAAGATCTGGAAGATCAGTTAAGAGGTCTTGTTTCTAGTATTTTGACGGAACAGCGGATGCAGCTCAATAGCAAGGAGCAGGCCGAAGTTTTATCATTGTTGCTTGACGATATGGTAGGCTTGGGTCCATTAGAGCCCCTATTAAATGATCCTGCTGTGACTGATATTCTTGTTAATGGTCCTAAGCAAATTTATGTGGAGCGATTCGGGAAATTAGAGCTTTCAACAATACAGTTTCGTGACAATCAACATTTGCAAAACATTGCGACACGTATCGTGTCACAGGTTGGGCGACGCATCGATGAAAGTTCGCCAATGTGTGATGCGCGTCTTTTAGATGGAAGTCGTGTTAATATTGTTATTCCACCCCTCGCGCTTGATGGTGCGTCTATGTCCATTCGACGATTTTCTAATCGTGGTATTACGTTAGAAAAAATGGCGGAGCAAGGGAATATCTCTCACGCGATGGCGCGTATTCTTGGTATTGTGGGGACGTGTCGTCTTAATGTGCTCGTATCTGGCGGCACAGGTTCGGGAAAAACAACGTTGCTGAACGCACTATCTCAAAAAATTGGTCACGATGAACGTACCATCACCGTAGAAGACTCTGCAGAATTACGCTTGCAACAGTCGCATGTTGTGCGCCTCGAAACACGACCTGCGAATCTTGAAGGGGAAGGGGAAGTTACCATTCGAGATCTTGTGAAAAACGCGCTACGGATGCGCCCTGAACGGATTATCATTGGGGAGTGTCGCGGAAGCGAAGTTATTGATATGCTTCAAGCCATGAACACAGGCCATGATGGATCTATGTCTACTATTCACGCGAACACACCGCGCATGGCGTTAACGCGCATGGAAAACATGCTCAATATGTCTGGTTTTAACATGCCAGAAAAAGTAACACGCTCGATGATTAGTGGTGCTGTTAACGTTATCGTTCAGATCGCTCGGATGCGCGATGGTGTCCGACGTGTTACACACATAACCGAGATAACGGGTATGGAAGAAAACACCATCATCACACAAGATATTTTTGTGTACAAATTTTCTGGCGAGGGAGCTGATGGAAAGCTGGTGGGAGAATTTGTCTACACAGGCATTAACCCAAGCTTTGCAACAAAAGCAAAATATTTTGGTCTTGAAAAAGAGCTCATGGAAGCGTTGAGTGTGAGGAACTAGTATGATGATAGTGACCCTTGCCGCCATATGCACTTTTTTTGTTTTTTTGGCGATATATTACGCACTGGCACCGGAAGAATGGGCATTGAAAAAACGTTTGAAAAGATATGCCGCGCGTAACGTAGAATCAAAAGAACAAAAAAGCCGTACACAGAAACAATCAGCAACCGTTGTTACGCAGAGTGAGTCAAACACATCCGATATTCTTTTTAAGAGTTTTGGCGCTGATCCGCATACATTGCGTGCAAAATTGCTGCAAGCAGGTCTTAAAATAACAGTTTTTGAGTTTGTGTTTTATCAGCTTCTTCTCGCTGTTGTTGTGCCTGCAGTTGGTATTTTGCTGTTTAAGGCAAACATTTTTTATGCCGTTATTGTTGGTATTACTCTGGGAATGATGTTGCCCAAGATGTGGCTTAAATCTAAGATTAATAAGCGTATTAATAAATTTAACAGTTTATTCCCAGATGCTATTGAAACAATGCTATCTACCATCAAGAGTGGGTTACCACTTATCAATGCTTTACAAAATGTTGCAGAAAACAGCTTGGATCCCATAAAAAGTGAGTTTAAGAAAATTTGTAGCGAGGTGAGTTTAGGCGTGCAACTAGCAGACGCCGTAGGCAAGGCAACAGAAAGAGTGCCCTCCCAAGAAATGAATTTCTTCGCTATTACACTCAGTATGCAACTTGAAACTGGCGGTAGTCTGACGGAGACGTTTAACAATCTCGCAAAGATTTTACGTAATAGGCAAGATTTGCAACGCATGATTGCGTCAAAGTCTGCTGAAGCAAAAATGCAATCCAAAGTG
>JBILKT010000141.1:0-4698 GCA_044376545.1 Alphaproteobacteria bacterium | reverse complement strand
GAGCGGTAAAGCCCGCGCGGCGCTTGAGCGAAACGTTGCACATTCTTCATGTGCAAAAGGTATAGAGTCCGTCACCCCGTTTTTATAACGGGGTCTGGAATCATTGTTTACCAGACCCCGTCATAAAGACGGGGGGACGATTTTTATCATCATTACGCCTACTACCACTACCTAAAAAGGATACAATCCATGAAAGAACTTGTTATTAAGGCTTTGGCTCTGATACTTGGCATCCCGCTGTTGTTTGTGGTGGGAAGCTTGCTGTTTTCCTTATTAAGCCTGTTATCTTCCGCGCTGATTTTTATCCTTGTCGTTTTTTTGGTGGCAGGGCTTGCTTTAATGCTCTGGGCGATTGTAGAAGAGAAGGTGCAGATTACAAGAACGGCGGATGCAACAGACAGCATCATTATTATCGAAGGTAAAGTGCGTCATAAAAGCAAATAATAACGGTCTCTACCATGAAAAGATCTGTCACAAAAAACCTCGGTATTACGATTTATATAAGTTATTTGTTAGCGTACGTTGTGCCGCTGATTGTCTTGTCTCTGGTGATGTTTTACATCGAACGTGCTGAAAAAATTCGGCATTTTTTGCCAAGCGATACAACCAATATTGATGTGGTAACCGCCCTCAGCATTGATAAAACGGTGGATAGTTGGCAAACAGCCCTAGAAACAGCCCTAAAATCAAATAATGATGCGGCGTACACGCGATTTTTAGAAATCAATAAAAAATATGAGTCGCTCATTTTTGATTTGTCTGCAGCAGCAACGCAACCAGACTGGATAAAATCGCTGCAAACAAGCGATAAAAATCGACAGGCATTGGTAGAAAAAGCCAAGAAAATTGCCAGCCTCACCGCTGATATTGCTGCATCAACAAACAAAGCTATTTTACCACAAGCGCAGAAAATATTGATGCAGTTTGCCGATATTCATGATGCGTTAGCGGCAAAAGAACGTGATGCAGCCGATGCGCTTTCTCAAATTATTACACGTTTTCAAGAGGGGGTGCTTAATACGACGCAGTATATTGTCACAGGGAATGATGCAACAGCAACGGCCGCACGACAAACGTTTCTCAGCATCGAAGATGGCATTACCCAAATTGATACAAGCACCAGCCGCGTTGCCCAAGAAAAACTCGCCGCAGTACGCGTGAAACTCGCCGCGTTTTACACAGAGGTGGATGTGATCGGCAAACAGCAAGAAGAATTAAAAAAACTACTGGCGACTCTCAGTGGCCCTGATATGGTTAATACTATCCACAGTGTAAATCCGCTCTTGTCAACACCATGGCAAGACGCGTTAAGCAAAATTGATGGACGGAAATTCGATAAAATTTTCTCCACAACCCGTTATTTGTTAATTGTGGGGTTTCTGTTGTTGGGCGTAGGCTTGATATACGCCCTGATACACGCCTATATTCATTTCCAAAAACCTATTGAAACCCTTATTAGCTATACCTCTCACGCGTATATTACGCGCAAGCGGATGCCTGTCCCCGGAATGGAGCGACGCGATGAAATTGGGGCGTTAGCACGGGCGATTCACGGCATGTTGGAACGGATGCAAAGCAATCAACTGTTGGTTGTGCCCACTGATGCCTCAGAAACAATCGTGGTGGAGCAAGAGCCGCAAGATATACAATCCCCCCTTGCCACCATCACCCCGCAGTATATTGCCTCTCTTAACAAGGCGTATCGCAAGACAGAGGAATTCTCTGACGTTGCCCAAAAAATATTTGACTATGCGAGCACCGCAAGTGAAAGAGCGAGTGAGGGCGCGGATTTAGCCGATCAAACACGGAAATTCGTGACAGAGGCATCCAACATCATGCAAGAATTGTTGCGGCAAGTGGAAGCAATGAGCACAGCCATTGAAACCAAGGCAACGCTTGCAGCAGACCTTGATTTGTTTTCAGCCCGCAACGAAGTACGCACCCGCAACATGCAAATGGCGGTGTTTCGTTTGGGGGAAACGTTGCGTGCCCTTGCAAGTCTCAGCGATGAAGTGACGATTTTATCGCAAAATGCCAAAATTGCCGAATATCATCGGGATCATTCCAAAGAAACTATTAACAAAATGATTCAGGATATTTGTCGCCTTTCTAAGCATTTTAGTGAAGCAGGCGTGGTGGTGGAAAAAGATATTACCATGATGCATAAAATGACGCAAGAAAGCGTACAGGCGGCAGATACGTTGTCGGCATCGATTCGGCAGAATGTAATGTTAGCAGGATCGTTGCTCAGTAAAGGCCGCGAATGCCGCGATTATGTCCATGAACACTATTCGCAGGTACAAAATGCCGCCTTCCAAGCAGGACGGCTCGCGATTCTCATGCTTGATATTAGTGGTGAGATTATTCAATCGAGCAATAATTCTATTAAAGTTAAAAGTATTGCCGCAGAAGCCTTAGAAACCCTTGAAGACATGCGTAAAATTTTGAGCGAACGCCCCGCAAAAGCAGTATTGCCTGCAGCATCGTCGCCTTCTCTTGTTTAAAACGATATGCTGGTAAAAAAACACACTAGATGGTTGTTATTGCTCGCTATTGTATACTTATTTGTTACAATGGCGAGTGTATACGCCCAATCTGCATACTTTCTCTTTGATTTGTTTGCAGAATTTCGTGTTGCGCTTATGTGGGGGGGGATGCTGTTTGCAGGCATTTGCTTTGCCAGAAAAGCGTGCATACCCAGCATTATCGCGGTGATGGCTCTCGCACTCAACACACAAGACTTTATAAAAATCTACCCTAACCAAGCTGAAAAAATAGCCCCACAAGCGCAGTTTACAAGGCTGATGCACTTTAATGTGTATGCGTATAATGTTGAATACGCGGCGATACAGGCTGAAATCGCGCGGCAAAATCCTGACCTGCTATTTTTGGTTGAGGCCGGCACGCCGCTGCAAGAACAACTGCAATCGCTTAAAACCACATATCCCTATCAATATCCCGCACTCGGGGAAAACTGGAATCAGTTTTTATTTTATTCTAAAATTCCCATTGTCAGTGCAAAGATTGTCCGTTTTCCGAAAGTCGGCAATCGCTTGCTGCACGTTGTGTTGCAAGGCAAAAATGGACCGTTTAATTTTATTGGGGTGCATACGCCATCGCCCACAAACGCAATACGAATGCGGGATCGCAATAATCACCTAGCAGTGATTGCAACCTACGCGCGTGGTTTAAAAGATCCTGTGTTGCTGGCGGGGGATCATAATGCAACACCGTTCACGGAAATATTCCGCAATTATGTTGGTACAGCAGGCTTACGTAATACACAATTGCGTTTATTACCCTATTTTTCTTGGTCGTGCGACTTTCCCATGGCGTTTCGCATCCCCATTGACCAAATACTCGTATCCCCGACCATCAAGGTGATTGATAAGCACGTAGGACATTGCGCTGGGTCTGACCACCTGCCTGTGATAGCTGATGTGGTGTTGCCTTAACCGTTGGTATTCACCCGCGCTGCTTGCTGCTCATGCCCCAGTGTTTGCAGGTGATACAACGCCTCTTGCACCGCTGCATACGCACGCACAAGGCATTCTTCCAACATCTGGAACGGTGTTTTTTCATCAAAAAAGGTTAATCCTGCCACAATGCCTTGGCAGACATATTGCGACATGCTGCCAAGATAGATCATCAGATTTTCACGGAAAAATTTTGCCACGGCTTCTGCCTGAAACTGGCAGGCCTTCACAATATCGAGTGCCATTTTAAACCCATCCAGCCACTGGCGATGCAGCGCGTTATGCGGTTTATCGTCCTTATTATCATTATCAGAAAAACTTTTCTTGAGGGCAGTCATCTTCAAACGGCAGTCTTCAGGGCTATAAACAGTGTTATTACCTGCCAAAATATCTCCTAGTAACATAGTATTCGCTCTCGAGGTATATGTGTGTAAAAATTTTAATAAACGGTTGAAAATAATTTGTAATCAAGTTATAGTAATAAAACTTCTTATAAACAATGTCAAATAGTTATTTTTTATGGCAGGACCAGACAAGAATGGGGGGGCAGTATACCGTGTTCCGAAAAAATCACAAAGTCTAGTTTCTAGGAATAGAAAACCTCCTGAAAACCTCTCTAAAGCTCTAAAATATAGCTTAGAGGATATGTACGCATCATTGCGGCAAGTACAAGATGAATCTACGTTTGACTTGATTCAGATTTCTGAGAAATTGACAGTGGGCGGTCCGAAAAGATTTTCTCCCCTTCAGCTTGATAAGATTCGTAAAAAATCGATAGAATACAACTGGAGCGTCGCAAAGGTGGCAATGCAGCCATACGCACTTTTAACAGCAATTAATGAAGGTATAAAAACAGATCGAAAAGCCAAGCAGGCACGCTTAGCAGAAGAAAATAATGTGGAGCGTATTTTTAATCTATACAAAAACAAACCTGCTTCTTTAACAGAAGGGGAAAGAACGTGGGTTGAGGAGCATTTAAGGCGTTGTTCTAATAATAGCACGCAAGAAGAATTCATAAATCTTGCTAAAGCGTTTGCTTATCAGAGATACCTTGTCGCACAGGGAAGATAAAACCCCTTAACCTCCTATTAGTGACCTTGCTGTAGAGTGTACAATCTATATAGACATCACACTATAAAATCGCACCAAGAGCTTGTTTTCTGGACCCCAGCCTTCGCTGGGGATTCGACCAGTGTATGTATACTCAGAACGAATCCCCAGC
>JBILKT010000140.1:0-4714 GCA_044376545.1 Alphaproteobacteria bacterium | reverse complement strand
TCGCCACCATCCGCTCACTCCTCTCCACTACGCGGAAACAGGACGGCAATCTTCTCCATGCCATCGCCAATGCTCTAAGCGCACAACCCCCGCCAGTCATCTACTAAAGGGGGCTGGGGTGTTACAAAATATCATCCATACCTCCCTTAAATATACCGGTGTTCCTCACAGATGCAAGAACTCAATTCAGAGAGGTATACCTGTTGCACATGAAGAATGTGCAACGTTTCGCTCAAGCGCCGCGCGGGCTTTACCGCTCGCAAGATTTATTTGCAGATCTTCAGGTGCGAGCGGTATAGACATCACACTATAAACAAACTCTTGGTGCAGTTTTATAGTGTGATGTCTATAAACGCCAGTATTCTTCGGATGATTAAGCGGACTGGTATTACAAACCCTTCCTCCTGCCCAACCATCCCTGTGCCCCCTCCAAATAGAGATAAATCACGGGCGTGATATAGAGGGTAAGAAGTTGCGAGGTGAGCAACCCGCCCACAACCGCCAGCCCCAACGGTTGCCGCAATTCTGCCCCCGCCCCATGCCCTACAGCAATGGGGAGCACACCGAAAATTGCCGCCATGGTGGTCATCATAATGGGGCGGAAACGGAGCAAACAGCCTTCATAAATCGCCTCTTCGGCGGATTTTCCTATTTTGCGTGCTTCAATGGCAAAATCCACCATCATAATGGCATTTTTTTTCACAATACCAATCAGTAGAATCACCCCGATAATGGCAATAACGTTGAGGTCTAACCCGAACAATAACAAAGTTATAATTGCCCCCAAACCCGCAGACGGCAAGCCAGAGAGAATGGTAATCGGGTGAATAAAACTCTCATAGAGCATGCCCAGTACGATATAAATCACCACCACGGCAAGCAACAGCAACATACCCTGTCCTTTGAGAGAACTTTGGAAGGCTTGGGCATTGCCTTGGAAACTGCTGCTGATGGTGGCGGGGAGCTGCAAGCGTTGCTCTAGAGCTTTGATTTGCTCTACTCCTTGGCTGAGTGCTGTTCCCGTATCGAGGTTAAACGAGAGGGTAACAGAGGGCAGTTGCCCTTGGTGATTGACGGTGAGCGGCGCAAGCCCGCTGGTAATGGTACCGATGCTTTCAAGCGACACCATGCTGCCATTGTTGCTCCGCACATAGATGTTTTTAATGTCATCAGGGCGTTGCTGGAATTTTTTATCAACTTCCACAATCACTTGATAGTCGTTTGAGGGAGTGTAGAGGCTTGCTGCCCGTTCTGTGCCAAACGCAGCATAAAGCCCTTTGCGGATAGTGTCATAATCCACGCCTAAACGCGCAGCGCGATCAGGATCAACGTGAAACCGTGCTTCTAGGCTTTTGAGTTGTAGATCGCTGGTCACATCCACAAAACCTTTTTCTTTCCCCAACGCCTGTTCAAATTGTTCCGAAAAGGCGAATAATTCTTTCAGATCCGTGCCTTGCAGGGTGTATTGATAAAGGCTTTTGGTGGCGCGTCCCCCCAACTGAATGTTTTGCACAGGCTGCATAAACACGTTTAATCCTGTGACGTTGGTATTAATTTTCTTCCGCAAGCGTTTAATCACGTCATCCATCGACCCACGTTCGCTTTTGGGGGCAAGTCCGAAAATAATCCGTCCACTGTTAAGCGCACCGCGTCCGCCTCCTAAGGCAAAGAACAGTTGCTTGACGGCAGGATCTGCCTTGATGATGCTGGCGGCTTGATTTTGTTTTTCCATCATTTCTGCAAAAGAAATATCTTGCGCGGCTTCGGTTGTCGCAAAAATAAAGCTGTTGTCTTCCAGCGGAAAGAACCCTTTTGGCACGGCAGAAAAGGCGTAAATCGTGGCAACAAGACTAGCGATGGTGACAGCAAGGGTACTCCGTTTGTGGCGCAGCACCACTTTTAAAGAACGGTCGTAAGCATTGAGCAGCGTTGTAAAGCCCCGCTCTAAAACCTTGCCAAAACGCCCTTCTTCGGTGTGTTGGTGCTGTTGTTTTAACAAACGGCTGCATAACATGGGCGTGAGGGTAAGCGACAGAAACCCTGAAATGAGAATTGCCATGCTGATGGTTACCGCAAACTCGCTGAACAACCTGCCCACAATCCCGCCCATGAACAACACGGGAATAAACACCGCGACCAGCGAAATTGTGATGGAGATAATCGTAAAGCCGATCTCGCTTGAACCCTTAAGGGCGGCTTCTTTGGGGGACATGCCCTGTTCAATATAGCGCACAATATTTTCCAGCATCACAATCGCGTCATCCACCACAAACCCCACACATAGGGTTAATGCCAGCAGAGAGATATTGTTGAGGCTATAGCCGAGCACCGCCATACCACCGTATGTTGCGAGAATAGATAGCGGCACCGCAATGGCGGGAATGAGCGTGGCAGAGGCTTTGCGGAGGAACAGGAAAATCACTAAAATCACTAGCACGATGGAGAGTTTCAGCGTGAACTGCACGTCTGCCACCGAATCGCGCACCGATTCAGAGCGATCAAACAGCGGTGTCATCTCAATGCTAGGGGGAAGTTGTGCACGAAAAATGGGCAGAAGAGTACGGATGCTTTTCACCACCTCAATCGTGTTCGCATCAGGCTGGCGTTGAATGGCAAGCACAATCGCCCGTTTTTTGCTGTCTGGTGTGGGCTTCACAAAGCCTTGTGATCGGATGTCTTCCACGGAATCTGTCACGGTGGCAATATCTGCCAAGCGCACTGGCGCAGCATTCCGCCATGTGACAATCAGCGGACGGAAACCCTCTGCATTAGTTGGTTGCCCTGTGACTTGCACGTTGAACAGCTGCTTTTCCCCATCAATCACGCCTAACGGGGCATTAGAAGCGGCTGCTGCCACGGCTTGTTGCACTTGCGCGAAACTGAGGTTGTGTGCCGCAAGGGCATGGGGGTTCGCGCCCACGCGCACCGCGTATTTTTGATTACCAAAGATCTGCACCTGCGCCACGCCTTTGAGGGTGGAAATGCGTTGCGCCATCAGGGTATCGGCGTATTCATTGACCTGTGCAATGGGGAGCGTATCAGAACTAATGGCGATATACAGCACGGGCTGATCGGCAGGATTCACCTTTTTGAAGGAGGGCGCGGTGGTCATCTCAGGGGGGAGTTTGCTGGCGGCGGTGGAAAGCGCGGTTTGCACATCTAACGCCGCGCCATCAATGTTTCTATCAAGAGAAAATTGCACGGTAATTTGCGTGACGCCGAGGAAACTACTGGACGTCATCGAATCAATGCCCGCAATGGTGGAGAGTTGCCGCTCAATCGGCGTTGCCACAGACGATGCCATGGTTTCAGGGCTTGCGCCTGCCAAGTTCGCCGTGATTTGAATAGTGGGGAAATCCACGTTCGGCAGGGCACTGACGGACAGGCTATTATATCCTGCAAGCCCCGCCACCATAAGCGCAAGTGTCAACAGCGTGGTAAAAACAGGGCGATGGATGCAAAAGGCGGAAATGTTCATGGCTTTGCCGCTTTCTTTTCCCCTGCAAGCACCACTGCGCCGCCCTCTTTAACGCGTAATAATCCATCGGTAATGACCTGTTCTTGGGCTTTTAGCCCTGTTTTGATCACCGCCACATCACCAACGGTGCGTTCCACCGTGACAACACGTTTGTGCGCCGTTTTTTGTTGTGCATCATACACAAACACGAGGGTGCCTTGCTGGCTATTGACAACGGCACGGGCAGGAATAGTGAGGGCGTTTTGTTGTTGCTCCAGATTGAGGGTGAGGTTGACGAACATCCCTGCCCACAATTTCTCATCGGTATTTGGGAAAACGGCGCGGGCGACGAACGTGCCTGTTTGGGTGTCAATGGTGTTGTCGATATACGCAAGCGTACCGTGGCTGGCAATCGTGCCATCTGTATACGTGGCGGTTGCGGCAACGGTTTGCGCATTCTTCAACACAGGGAAGTATTGTTGGGGAATCGCCACTTGCACATAGATGGGCTGTAGTTGATTAATCGTGACCAACACCAGTGTATCATTGGCTTTGACGGTGTTGCCGGTGGTGATGGTAATCGTGCCCGTGCGTCCGTCAATCGGCGCGGTAATATGGGTGTAGGATAATTGCACGCGCACGGCATCAAGCGCCGCTTGGGTTGCCTGTTGCGTGGCGCGGGCACGTTTTAAATCCGCCTCCGTGCTTTGTAATTTTTGTTTTGCGGCAAAGCCTTGATTCCCCAACTTTCTATAGCGTTGGTATTCTTGTTTGGCGTTCTTTAAGGTGGCTTCTCCGCTTTTTAATTGTGCGAGAAGTTCAAGTTCCCGTGCTCTGAGAATCCGATCATCAAGAGTGAACAGCAACTGCCCTTGTTTGACGGTATCACCGTCTTTGAAGTGTACGGCGGTGATTTGTGAATCAAGCCGCGATTTGATCTCTACGGTTTGATACGGATAGGATGTGCCTACCAGCGTAAGATCAATCGGGATTGTTTGGGAGGTGACAGGCGCAACAGACACGAGGGCAGGCGGCACAGGCGGTGCTTTTTTTGCATCGGTTGCGTTAAAATGCCTGACTGCAAACACAGCGAGCGCGAGGGTAATAAGTATCAGAATAATTTTTTTGAGACGCATTAGGGGATGTCCAGAGAATATCTTTTTGAATGATACGACTGAAACACGAAAAGTCTGCTGGCGCTAGTGGAAAATAGAGGGATTTTCTTCCGATTTCTGAATTCAGATTTCTGGTTTCTGA
>JBILKT010000023.1:0-14127 GCA_044376545.1 Alphaproteobacteria bacterium | reverse complement strand
TCGCGGTTAGTCTGTATCAACCACGCCACAACCCACACAGTGCCTGCTACATAACTTGCCGCTGCCCAATTGGCATTCGCACGCGACAGCAGGCTTTGCGCAACAATTATGCCCCACAAAACAATCGTATACCAAAAGAAAAACGAGGCGTTCTTGAACGGCTTATTTTTTAAGGACTTCCACAACAGAATAAGAAACGCAGCAAATAGAAAAATCCCCATTACCCCGAATTGACTGCCCAAGAATTCTAGCAACTTATCGGGATGAAATAACGTTTTTTGTAAATTGGCGTTATCTTGGGTATGTTTAAAGGTGAGAAAGTTGTGCTGTGCATTCCACACAAAGTTGGGCAACCACACGAGTATCGCTAGCAATGCCATCCCATAAG
Organism: Alphaproteobacteria bacterium; assembly: GCA_044376545.1. Lineage (GTDB taxonomy): Bacteria > Pseudomonadota > Alphaproteobacteria > JAJTHO01 > CANGXP01 > CANGXP01. Next base: position 13,739 of record JBILKT010000023.1, on the reverse strand, counting down.
GACGGGCAGTTTTCAGCAAATAGCGATGCTGTTTTTCTGCCATAAGATACACAAACGTTGAAATGAGAAACAAGACAGCAGTGTATTTCGTAAGCAGTCCGAGTCCTACAAAAAATCCACAGAATAACCAGTATTTCCAAGTATTGACTGTGATTGCTTGCCACACAAAATAAAGCCCTATTGACCAAAAGAGAAGGAGGAGGGGATCTGTAGAAATAATGGTGCTAGAGAGAAAAACAGCGGGTAGCGTGCAAAATAGCACTGCAGACCACAACCCTGTTTTCTCATCAACCGCCGCTTTGCCTGTTAAGTAAATGAAATAACTCGCGATTGCATAGCAAAAGGGGGAGGCAAGCCGCACCCAAAATTCTGTGTCGCTATGCCCTAAAAAAGTTGTGAATGCAATCGCCCATGCCACCATCGGCGGCTTTGAGTAATACCCAAAATCAAGGGCTTGTGCCCATGTCCAGTATTGTGCTTCATCGCCGTGGAGTGGCAAAGGAGACAGGCCAAGAAATCCAATTCGCAACACCGTGAGGCACGCAATAAAATAAAAAGCCCGTTGGCGTAAAGAAAGAGTCATGCTGCTATAAAAAACAATTTTCCCGTTTTGCCAAGAGAGCAATTGGCAGCAATGCAATAATTTGCTATCAAGGGCAAAATCAAAAACTCAGAAATTGTAAAACTATGCGCCTGTTATATTCCTTTTTTTTAACGTTCTACGCTGTGTTTCTATTGGCTGTCACGCCTGCTCGCGCTGAACTGTCGGTGGATATTACGCAAGGCAGCATGAACCCCATTCCCATTGCCATACCAAACTTTGTGGGCAGCAATTATGGGGCGCAAATCACCCAAGTTGTAACCGATGATCTGGAGCGTTCCAGCTTGTTTCGCGGCTTGAATCCCAATTCGTTCATTCAGCAATTTTCTAGTTCTGCAGATTTGCCACGTTTTCCTGATTGGAAAGCCGTCAATGCACAGCTGCTCGTTGTGGGGAGTGTGTCGCTGGTGGGGAGCAACCTGAGTGTGGATTTCCGTCTTTATGATGTGTTGTCACAAAAACAGATGACGGGATTTTCCTATCAAACACCTGTGGCGAACTGGCGGCGTATCGCACATTTAGTCTCAGATGCAATCTATGAGCGCGTTACAGGCGAGAAAGGCTATTTTGATTCGCGAATTGTGTATGTGGCTGAATCAGGTAACAGGGCGCGTCTTACCAAGCGTCTCGCCATTATGGATCAAGATGGCTTTAATCAGCGCTATTTAACCGATGGGCGTGCTTTGGTGCTCACCCCGCGTTTCTCGCCCAGTTCCCCAACAATCACCTATCTTGGCTATTACAACCGTACGCCGCAAGTCTATATGCTGCACGTAGATACAGGGCGGGTGGAAACATTAGGCACTTTCCCAGGGATGACGTTTGCGCCTCGTTTCTCGCCCGATGGCAGTAGCATTGTGTTCAGCATGGCGCGGGGCGGCAACACCGATATTTTCGTGATGAATTTGCGCTCAAAGCAGGTGCAGCGCCTCACGAATCACCCGGCTATCGATACATCGCCCAGTTATGCGCCTGATGGCAGTCACATTGTTTTTAACTCCGATAGAGGCGGCAGCCAGCAGTTGTATACCATGGATGCCAATGGGGGGAGTGTGCAACGCATCAGTTTTGGGGAAGGGAATTATACAACGCCCGTGTGGTCACCGCGTGGCGACTTGATTGCGTTTACCAAATCCAAAGGTGGGCAATTTTCTATTGGTGTCATGCGGGCGGATGGCAGTGGGGAACGTATTCTCTCCACCAGCTTTTTGGATGAGGGCCCTACGTGGGCACCTAATGGCCGTGTGTTGATGTTTTTTCGCGAGACACCGGGGTATGGTACAGGGGGTGTGGGAAAAAGGTCACAACTGTATAGTGTAGACCTGACAGGCTATAATTTGCGCCAGATTCGTACCCCTACAGAGGCCTCAGATCCGGCATGGTCTGCCTTGAACCCAAATTATTAGGGGTAAAAAAGTATAAAATCGCTTTGCATGATAAAAATACTACTGTAAAGAACGGTCATTCAGCACAGATTGCTTAATTATGTCTTCATATGTTAGGTGATGGATGAATGCTAACGGAAAAAGTTTCAACGGGTATAAGGATAATAACACCATGAAAATAACAACAAAACTTTCTACACTTGCAGCAGCAGTATTGTTGCTTTCTGCGTGCGCCAGCGGTTCTGGTAACACAGGCGCAGACGGTTCAACACTGGATGGTGCAAACGGTTCTGGTAACACAGACAGCCGTTTGTCAGAATACGGTACAGATTTAGGCAACCAAGCAGGCGCACAAAAGTCTTTAGAAGAAAATGCTGGTTCACGCGTATTCTTTGCCTACAACAGCTACTCTTTGAGCAGCGAAGGCACAGCAACATTGGCGAAACAAGCTGAATGGCTGAAAAAATACGCTGGCGTGAACGTGACTGTTGAAGGTCATGCGGATGAGCGCGGTACACGCGAATACAACTTGGCACTCGGTGAGCGTCGTGCGAATGCAACAAAAGCATACCTCGTTGGTCAAGGTATCGCTGAGACCCGCGTAAACACCGTGTCTTACGGTAAAGAGCGTCCAGAAGCACAAGGTTCTACCGAAGCGTCTTGGAGTAAAAACCGTCGCAGCGTAACCGTTGTTGACTAGTTTTTGCTTTTCTAGCGTTGCACTAAAGCACTAGAATAAGGCGAAAGAATAGACTACAAAAGCCGCTATCTATAAGGGTAGCGGCTTTTTATTTTGGCGAACTATGACACAGCACCTTCTTGACAAAACATCGACGAAATATCTGATGCGCCGCCTGTTCCGCGAGCATATCAAGCAATATCTCCCGCGTTTTTTTCTGGCTTTCGGGTTGATGATGGTGGTGGCGGCAACAACGGCAGCAATGGCGAAGTTGATTCAGCCTGTGTTGGATGAAATTTTTGTTTCTAAAAACAAAGAGATGTTACACGTGGTGGCGTTGATGGTCATTACGGTGTTTGTGGTGAAAAGCCTTGCAACCTACGGACAAGATCGCATCATGAATGAGATCGGCTTCCGCATTGTCTCTGACTTACAAACGCGGCTGTTTAATCATCTGATGCGGTCTGATATTAGCTTTTTTCATGCAAACCCTACGGGCACGCTGATGTCGCGCCTTACTTCAGATGTGCGTGTGCTGCAAGCCACCACCAGTGCAACGGTGACAAGCCTAGGGAAAGATTCCCTCACCTTAATCGCGCTTGTCAGCGTGATGTTTTATCAAGATTGGAAGCTTGCCACTGCTTCTTTTTTCGCCTTTCCCTTGGCAATTTACCCGATTGCCCGCATTGGCAAGCGCATTCGGAAAGTCTCAGGGGTTTCGCAACAGGAAATGGGGATTTTTGCGAGCAGCCTCTCGCAAATTTTTCTGGGCATTCGCCAAGTGAAAGCCTATTGCCGTGAGCCGTTTGAAATTATGCGCGTGGGGCAAAGTATTCATCGTATGCTAGAGCTCACCTTGAAAGGGAATCGTATCCGTTCTGGTGCGTCGCCGATTATGGATACGCTCGGAGGTTTGGCGATTGTTGTGGTGATTTTGTATGGAGGATCACAAGTTATTAATGGCGCGAAAACCACGGGCGCGTTTTTTTCGTTTATTACCGCGCTGTTGCTTGCCTATGAGCCAGTGAAAAAGCTTAGCCGTATGAACACCCAATTGCAAGAGGGGATGGCAGCGGCACAACGCCTGTTTGAGGTGATCGATACCCCTGTTGAAGTTAATGACGATGCGGGCAAGCCTGCCCTGTCTGTTAAAGAAGGCGCGTTGGTTTTCGACAAGGTAGATTTTCATTATAAGTCTGAAAATCAAGTGCTGTATGATATTTCGTTCACCGTGCCAGCGGGCAAAACGGTGGCATTAGTGGGGGCATCAGGCAGTGGCAAATCAACGATTATCAACCTTATTCCGCGTTTTTATAATCTGAGCACAGGGAGCATCAGCATTGACGACACGGATATTAGCACCGTCTCGCTGCATTCCCTTCGTGAGAATATTGGTTTGGTGAGTCAAGAAATCGCGCTGTTTGATGACTCTGTGTATAATAATATTCTCTATGGACGGTTGGATGCCACCGAAGCCGAGGTGATGGAAGCGGCAAGACGGGCTGCGGCGCATGAGTTTATTGTAGGGCTCCCGCAAGGCTATCAAACGCGGATTGGCGAGCAGGGGGTTGCCCTCTCAGGAGGGCAACGTCAACGCCTTGCCATTGCCCGTGCCATGCTGAAAGATGCACCCATTTTATTGCTGGATGAAGCAACGTCCGCGCTGGATACGGTTTCCGAACAAAAGGTGCAAGCGGTGCTCAACACGCTCATGCAGGGAAAAACCACGCTGGTGGTGGCGCATCGCCTCTCTACCATCGTTGATGCGGATGTCATTCACGTGATGAGCGAGGGGCGTATTATTGAGAGAGGTACGCACGCAGAGTTGCTAGCAAAGCAGGGGGCATATGCTGGATTGTATACTATGCAGTTTCGGGAAGGGGCTGTGGTTTAAGACTTGTCGGTATACCGCTTGAACTTCAAGGTTTGCACAAATAGATTGTGATCGGTAAAGCCCGCGCGGCGCCCCAGCGAAACGTTGCACATTCTTCCTGCGCGACAGGTGTTAATAGGTATATAGGCTGTATCGAGTGCAAGCAAATTTCGTAAAACTCTAATGCGATTGTCTTGGAAAAATGTGCGTCTCCCCTTGCGCTCTTTGTAACCTTATGATAGCTACTACACACTTATCTATTCAGCCGATGAAAAACTGTGAAAAATTCTTTAAAAATCAAAGCAATAGCAGAAAAATACGCAGCGGCGCTTTATGAAATGGCGGCGGCAGAAAAAAAACTTGCAGCGGTGAGTCTTTCTGTGGACGCGCTCCGCCTTGCCTTAGAAGGGATTTCTGAATTTCAGCGTTTTATCGCAAATAAGTCCTTGTCAAATTTGCTAAAGCAACAAGGTATTGTTGCTGTATTAGACGCAATCATGTCTAAGAAAAAGCCAGATGTCTTATTCTTACATTTCTTGGGTGTCTTGGCACACAACAATCGTCTTGATGTATTGCTGCCCATCACCCATGCCTTTTCCGATTTGCAGTTAGAAGCAGACGGCGTGACAAAAGCAGAAGTCACCAGTGCCGTACCGTTGTCTGATGACCAACAAACAGTGCTTTCTGAAGCTTTGGAAAACACGCTTAAAATCAAAATTCTCCTCACTCTGCACACCAATGAAGACCTCTTAGGGGGCCTTAAAGTGCGCGTTGGATCACGCCTCTATGATTCTAGCCTTGCAACACAGCTCCAGCGTCTTCGGGCGCATCTTTTGACTCAAAACTAACCGTAGGATTAATGCACCATGGACATTCGCGCCGCTGAAATCTCCTCTATTTTAAAGCAACAAATTGCGCAATTTGACACCAGTGCCGATGTTTCTGAAGTGGGCACCGTGCTTGCTGTGGGCGATGGTATTGCCCGTATTTATGGCTTAGACACCATTCAAGCAGGTGAAACCATTGAGTTTTCTGGTGGCGTAAAAGGCTTGGCGCTCAATCTTGAAACCGACAACGTGGGCGCGGTTATTTTCGGCGACAGCAACCTTGTGCGCGAAGGCGACACGGTGAAGCGTACGGGCGAAATTTTAAGTGTGCCAACAGGTAAAGGCTTGCTCGGACGTGTGGTGGATGCCTTGGGCAATCCGATTGACGGCAAGGGTCCGATTAAAGATCCTATCTTGGCGCGGATGGAGTTAAAAGCCCCTGGTATTATCGCCCGTCAATCGGTGACAGAGCCTGTCCAAACGGGGATCAAAGCCATTGATGCCCTCGTGCCGATCGGGCGTGGACAGCGGGAATTAATTATTGGGGATCGTCAGACAGGAAAAACAGCGGTGGCGATTGATGCTATTCTTAACCAGAAAAGCGTGAACGATGCTGCAAAAACAGAGAAAGAAAAGCTGTTTTGTATTTACGTGGCGATTGGGCAAAAACGCTCCACAGTAGCGCAAATTGTGAAAACATTAGAAGAGCGCGGCGCGTTGGAATATACCATTGTGGTTGCCGCAACTGCCAGTGACCCTGCCCCCTTGCAGTTCCTTGCGCCCTATGCAGGGTGCGCGATGGGCGAATTCTTCCGTGATAATGGCATGCATGCCCTTATCATTTACGATGACTTGTCAAAACAAGCGGTGGCCTATCGCCAGATGTCGTTGTTGCTCCGTCGTCCCCCCGGCCGTGAAGCGTACCCAGGGGATGTGTTCTATATTCACTCGCGCCTCCTAGAGCGTGCCGCTAAAATGAGTGATGAGATGGGCGGCGGTTCTTTAACGGCGCTCCCGATTATTGAAACCCAAGCGGGTGACGTCTCTGCCTACATTCCCACCAACGTGATTTCGATTACCGATGGGCAGATTTTCCTTGAAACAGGCTTGTTTTACAAAGGGATACGCCCTGCTATTAACGTGGGGCTGTCCGTCTCTCGGGTTGGTTCTGCCGCACAAATTAAAGCGATGAAGCAGGTTGCGGGATCGGTGAAACTAGAACTCGCGCAATACCGCGAGATGGAAGCGTTCGCGCAGTTTGCCTCAGACCTTGATGTGTCCAGCCAAAAACTATTGGCACGCGGCGCGCGCCTCACCGAACTATTAAAGCAACCGCAATACTCGCCGCTCACTGTGGAACAGCAAGTGATTTCTGTGTTTGCAGGGATTAAGGGCTATTTGGATGATGTTGCCGTGAAAAACGTCAACCGTTTTGAGGAAGAACTGCTAAATAGCATTCGTGCGGCGCACCCAGAATTATTAGCCGCAATTCGCACCGAAAAGCAGTTGTCTAAAGAAAACGAAGAGAAATTGCGGAAGATTCTGGAAGACTTTAAGAAAGGGTTTTCTGCGTGAGGACACTAGACGAGTTGCATGTAAACCGCAAAGATGGTTGGGTAAGTCGTCTGGTAAGGCTCGAAGACATTCAACAAGAGCAAGAGCGGGAGTTTGATATTGCCTTCTGGCAGGAACAATCCGCTGGCGCACGGTGGGATGCTGCTTTTGAGTTGGTCGCTTTTGCACAAATGGTGAAAAATGTTCCCGAAACCGAGCGCAGACTTGATAGAACTATTGCAGTTCTTAAACGCACATAAGGTTCGTTATCTTTTGGTTGGCGGGCTTGCGGTGATGTATTATACAGAACCGCGCTTTACCAAAGATTCAGATGTTCTAGTTAGCCCAGACAAGGAGAATGCAGAAAAGGTTTTTCGGGCACTTGCAGCGTTCGGCGCTCCCTTAGAGGGGATTACAGCGCAGGATTTTGCAGAAGAAGGGGTATTTTTTCAAATGGGTAGAGCGCCCATGCAAATTGATATAATTACCTCTATTCAAGCTATTGATTTTGAGGAAGCTTGGGAAAGACGCGTAAAAACAACGTGGGATGATTTACCTGTCAATATCCTCTCGCGCGAGGATTTGATTCGGAATAAAGAAGCAGTAGCACGTGAGCAGGATATGATAGACGTAAAATTTCTAAAGGCAACGCGCAGGGGGCATAATGTCTAGCCTCAAAGCCCTCCGCACCCGCATTAACAGCGTGAAAAACACACGCAAAATAACCTCTGCCATGAAAATGGTAGCGGCGGCGAAGTTGCGTCGTGCCCAAGAGCAAGCCGAGCAATCTCGCCCCTATGCCGAGCGTTTAGAAAACATTTTATCTTCCCTTGCCGCAAATTTAGAAAACAGTGAGAGTGCTAGCGTGTTGCTGCACGGCACAGGCAAGGAAGAAACCCATCTACTGGTAGTAGTAAGTACCGACAAAGGCTTGTGCGGTGGTTTTAACACCGCGATTGTGCGCCAAACACGTCTGCGTATCCAGAACCTGCAAGCAGAAGGTAAACACGTTAAAATCCTCTGTGTGGGAAAAAAAGCGCGAGATGTGTTAGCACGGCAATACCATTCGCTGATTATCAAAACCATCCGCGATATTGGTCGCCCGAAGTTGCAATATCAAGATGCCGTGGGCATTTCTGAAACAATCCAAGAGCTCTTAAACACCCAGCAGTTCGATGTGTGTACGGTGATTTACAACCATTTCCGCTCGGCGATTTCACAGGTGGTCACGATGAAGCAACTTATTCCGTTGTCGTTGCCGGCGAATCAGAATGACAAGCCTGCAACTGCCGAAGTCAAGGCGTTATATCTGTTTGAGCCGTCTAAAGAAGAAATTGTGGAAACACTGCTCCCCAAAAACCTTGCGATTCAACTCTATAAAGTGTTGATGGAAAGCGCGGCAAGCGAGCATGGCGCACGGATGAGCGCGATGGATAACGCCACCCGCAACGCAGGCGACATGATTAAAGGCTTAACGCTCACCTACAACCGTAACCGCCAAGCAGTGATTACGAAAGAATTGATTGAGATTATTAGTGGGGCAGAGGCGTTGTAAATATGGGTCTCGTTTACGCCAATATTACCCTTTCTAATCCACGGCTTCCTGAATTGAAGCCGATGGAGGTGACTACCTTGGTCGATACTGGCGCATTGCATCTGTGCATTCCTGAGCATGTTGCAAATCAACTACAGCTTACCCCTTCTGAATATAGAGAGGTCTCCATAGCGGATGGCAGTTCTGTCTCTTGTCCCTATGTTGGTCCTATTCACGCCCGCTTTGACAACCGTCAATGCTTTGTAGGGGCTATGGTACTGGGTGATGAAGTCCTGCTTGGCGCGATTCCTATGGAAGACATGGATATTGTTGTACACCCTGCAAAACAGCAACTGATAGTTAATCCTGCTAATCCTAATTTTGCCTGCAGTAAAGCAAAAAAGATTCGCCAATCTAAAGAGGAATTTCAATTATGATTGAATTAATTCTATCAGCAGGTCTATTTTTTGTACTGTTTTTTCTCTTTGTCGGGGTGATTTTTCCGTTCATAATGATAATACGCTGTGCACTCAATGAGTCTCTTCCAAAGAAACAAAAAATTATTTGGCTTATATCAACGATATTTTTATGGTCTTTAGGCTGTGCACTTTACGGTACTTTTGCAGATAAAAGCAAGAGATGGCGAATTTTCTCGGGAATAACCCTCATATTGTTTGTCTTATCTACAGGTTATGTCGCTGTTTATGGGGATAAGCATAAGCCATTGGTTGGATATGATGGTGCGATTAGCAAATTGCGAAAAACTCTTTCTGATAAAGCGGAAACGGAACGGGACATTTCTTTTAGAATACAATACAACGCTTTATCTGCACAGTTACTGTTGTTAGATTTCAAAAAAACAAGTCTATCAACTGAAGATTCGCACCATGCCGATGTAAGTCTTCTCATCAAAGGCTTTCAAATGGCTTTACAAGATGGAAAAATAGATAACAGAGAATATGATATTTTGTCTCAACAAACAAAAATTGTAATAAGTAAGTATTCAGAAACGGAGCCTCTCAATGAAAACCAACACAGGTAAAATCTCTCAGGTCATCGGCGCGGTCGTTGATGTGAAGTTTGACGGCGCGTTGCCGAGCATTTTAAACGCGCTGCACACCACCAACGATAATAAGCGTTTGGTGCTGGAAGTGGCTTCCCATCTTGGGGACAACGTGGTGCGTACCATCGCCATGGACGCCACAGAAGGTTTGGTGCGCGGGCAAGAGGTGACCGACACAGGCGCCCCCATCATGGTGCCCGTGGGCAAAGAAACATTGGGGCGCATTTTTAACGTGGTAGGAGAGCCGATTGATGATCGGGGTGCGTCAAAAACCACCAAAACCGCGTCTATCCACCGCGATGCACCGCCGCTGGTTGACCAATCCACCGCCACCGAAATTTTGGTAACAGGGATTAAGGTTGTTGACCTTCTTGCCCCCTACTCTAAAGGCGGAAAAATCGGTCTGTTTGGCGGCGCGGGTGTGGGCAAAACCGTTCTCATCATGGAATTGATTAACAACGTGGCGAAAGCCCACGGCGGATACTCGGTGTTCGCAGGGGTGGGTGAGCGTACCCGTGAGGGGAACGATCTCTATCACGAGATGATGGAATCAGGCGTTATCAAACTAGAGGGCGAGGGATCAAAAGTTGCCCTTGTGTACGGGCAGATGAACGAACCACCGGGGGCTCGGGCACGCGTTGCGCTCACTGGATTAACCATGGCGGAATATTTCCGTGATGATGAAGGGCAAGACGTGTTGTTCTTCGTGGATAACATTTTCCGTTTCACGCAAGCGGGGTCGGAAGTGTCGGCGTTGTTAGGGCGTATCCCGTCAGCGGTGGGCTATCAGCCAACCTTAGCAACCGAAATGGGGCAACTGCAAGAGCGGATTACCTCCACGCAAAAAGGCTCGATTACCTCGGTGCAAGCGATTTACGTTCCCGCGGATGACCTGACTGACCCTGCGCCTGCAACCTCGTTCGCCCACTTAGATGCAACAACCGTGTTGAACCGTGCGATTGCGGAGCAAGGGATTTACCCTGCCGTTGATCCCCTCGATTCCACCTCGCGTATTCTTAACCCCATTGTGGTGGGTGACGAACACTATGGTGTGGCACGGGATGTACAAAAAGTGCTGCAAACCTATAAGTCTCTCCAAGATATTATTGCGATTTTGGGGATGGATGAGTTGTCAGAAGAAGACAAGCTGGTTGTGTCTCGCGCACGGAAAATTCAGCGGTTCTTGTCACAGCCGTTCCACGTGGCGGAAGTATTTACGGGTTCTCAGGGGGTATTCGTACCGCTCAATGAGACAATCCGTGGCTTTAAGATGATTCTTAATGGCGAACTTGATCACCTGCCAGAGAACGCGTTCTACATGGTTGGCACCATTGATGACGTGTTGGCAAAGGCGAAGAAATTAGCAGCCTAAGAGCTTGTCCCGAAACTAACGCATGAGTTTAAAACCGATCTTTTTGGCTGCAAAATACCCCCAAAATAGGGAAAATACTCCAGTATACCCCGCTATTTTGGTGCGATTTTTCGCGCAAAAATCTCAATTTTCTCCTCATGCGTTAGTTTCGGGACAAGCTCTAAGGAAAAATAGGCAGCAGGCGTTAGGCGGCAGGCATCAGATAATAAAGTGCTCCTTGTGCCTTAACACTGATGCCTACTGCCTAATGCCTCCTTATCCCTTCCAAAAGAGCACCCTATGACCGCCCCCAATACCTTCCTCCTCGAAATCGTCACTCCTGAAAAAGTTTTCCTCTCTAAAGAGGTTGAGATGGCTGTTCTGCATGCAACAGACGGGCAAATTGGCATTATGCCATTGCACGCCCCCCTCATCACAACCTTAGGCGAGGGCACGGTGGATATTTACGCTGATAACAAAGTTGTGGAGCAATATACCCTCCACGGCGGCTTTGTGGAAATGAACGACAATAAATGTGTGGTGTTGGCAGAAAGTGCTGTGGCGGTTTAGGGGGAGCATGATTTTTAACAAACAAGCCTATACCGATCGCTAAAGCCCGCGCGGTGCTTGAGCGTTTTTCCAGCTGCGATGGGTAAAAATGCCGCACCGCACAAAAACCTCTTCAAAAATGTCACATTTTGTGGTATGGTTTACGTTCTTATGATCCTTAGGATGTAAAATCTCTATGACTCTTGATGTCGATGATGAATGGATGCGAAGAAAGCTAACAGAGCTTTATGACGAGCATCGCCGCTTAGATGAAATTATCAATCAAATCACGCGGGAAGCTACGGTTGATTATTTGCAGATGCAACGCCTTAAAAAACATAAACTTTCTTTGCGTGATCAGATTCATAAGATTGAAAGTGAGTTATTACCTGATATAATCGCGTAATGACACATTCAACAACGCTCGCAACACCGCTTGTCGCGATTATCATGGGCAGCCAATCTGACTGGGAGATACTCCGCCATACCTCCCTCACGCTTGACGCGCTAGGCATTCCCCATACACGCAATATTGTCTCCGCACACCGCACGCCTGAGAGACTCTATAGTTTTGCTAAAAGTGCGGCAGAAAAAGGCTATAAAGTTATTATTGCAGGCGCGGGTGGGGCAGCACATTTACCTGGTATGACAGCTGCCTTAACGCACCTGCCTGTGTTAGGCGTACCCATGGAGAGTCACCCCCTTAAGGGCATGGATAGCCTGCTGTCTATCGTGCAAATGCCTGCAGGTGTTCCTGTTGGAACATTAGCAATTGGCAAAGCAGGCGCAATCAATGCAGCATTGCTGGCAGCAAGCATCTTAGGACTACAAGATCCTGCCATTTCAACCGCCCTAAAAGCATGGCGTACTAAACAAACGGATAGCGTTGCAGAGCACCCACAATGACAACAATCGGGATACTGGGCGGCGGGCAATTAGGCCGTATGACGGCACTCGCGGCGGCAAATCTGGGCTATAAGACGCATATCTATTGCTCTGAACGAGATTGCCCTGCTTCTCATGTCTCTGCCGCGTTTACCTGTGCAGACTATACCGACACAGCAGCTCTTGCAGCCTTTGCCCGTGCTGTTGATGTTATCACATTTGAGTTTGAAAATATTCCCCATGCAAGCCTCACGCAGCTTGCGGCCCTAACGCCCGTTTATCCGCAACCCAGCATCTTACAAAAAACCCAAGATCGATTGTTTGAAAAAGATTTTGTGCAGTCTTGCGGCATCAGCACTGCGCCCTATCGCGCTGTTGATTCATTAGACGGCCTTACAATTGCCGTTGCGGCATTGGGCACACCCTCTATCCTGAAGACCCGCACATTAGGCTATGACGGCAAGGGGCAATTTAAAATCACTAATACCACCCCCGCTATGCTCACAACAGCATGGCACGCAATGCACGGGCAACCTGCTATTCTTGAAGGCTTTGTGCCGTTTACTTGTGAAATATCGGTGATTGTCGCGCGGACGCAAACAGGCGCAACAGCGCTGTATCCCGCAACGGAAAATAGCCACAAGAATCACGTTCTGGATGAAAGCCGTGTGCCTGCCAGAATTTCTGACACGGTGCACAGTAAGGCAGGAGCAATCGCCCATACCCTTGCAACGGCGTTAAATTTAGTTGGCGTATTGGCGATTGAAATGTTTGTAACAGAGCAGGAAGACGTGCTGGTCAATGAACTTGCGCCGCGCCCGCATAATTCGGGGCATTGGACAATAGACGGCGCGATAACGTCACAATTTGAACAATTGGTAAGATGTGTATTGAACTTACCCTTAGGGGCAACAACACCCCGTGCACCGAAAATTCTGATGAAAAATCTCTTAGGCGAAGAGGCATTACACGTAACGTCTTATTTGCAGAACCCCACCGCTAAGCTGCACCTTTATGGCAAAAATGACGCCAAAGCAGGGCGGAAAATGGGGCATGTCACGTTTTTGGGGTAATACTCATCCGCTTAAGCGTTAAAGCCCCCCAAGAGGATCCGTTGTGACGGGTCTTGGAGGGGATACACTTAAGGGGTGTAATCAGTATAATCAGGAACGGTAGTCGTAGGAACGGTTTGTCCCGTTTTTTTTAGGCGATCAAGAGTCGACCGCACGTTTTTGGCGCTAAACTTAACTTTTTTTAATGTCGTCTTGTTGACAGTAAAGATATGTAGTAAAGATATGTAGTTGACATATATATACCTATTTCACCTGAAGATTTGGCACGGGTAGAAAGCGCTGAAAATTATCCGTGATATAGTTGATAAGCTCATCTTTGTATGCGGGGATGGTGTCAAAGAACCCGAGCACGGCATTTTTGAAGT
>JBILKT010000022.1:0-14242 GCA_044376545.1 Alphaproteobacteria bacterium | reverse complement strand
TTTCTCGACAAATAATTCGAGTGCTGTTCTTAAAACCACATCTTTTGTTTTTGTTGCAACGCGCATAGTATAAGCCTTAATCATGATGAGTGAACGCTTACTCATTATTGTACACTACACAAAATGCCCGTGCATTACAATCAAATTAGTTGCTTTTTGCAAATAACTGGAGATAATAGGACGATGGAAACGGACATCTTAGCGCATAAAATTTCACTCGATACCCTGCCGCCTAGGGGAACTTCAGGGCGCTATACCTTGAATGCCGCGCAACGTCTTGCTCTTGCAGATCGGCTCAAAGTGGCACTGGTACATAAGGCCGAGGTGGAATTCTCGTTAAAGCCCGCGCAATGGAAAAACATTTACACGCTTACAGGCGGCGTGAAAGCGCATTTGCAGCAAACATGCAGCGTCACGCTTGAACCGCTGAATGAGAAAATTGTCGAAGAATTTCAATGCTACTGTGGCACAGCAAAAGAGTTGCAAGATTTGGAAGCAAAAGGCATTCTGACCGAAGAGGATGAACACCCAGAAGAAATTATCGATGGCGCTGTTGATGTGGCCGATGTGGCGTATCAATACCTTGCCCTTGGCATGAGCATGTTCCCCCGCAAAGAAGGCGTGAGTTTAACGGAACTGCTGAATAGCATCGGGATTATTCAACAAGATAATATGCCAGAAGAGCCGAAGAAAAAGCCGCTTGCGGGGTTGGCGGATTTGCTTGATAAAAAAGCATGATGCCTTACCGTGCCACGCATATATACTGTATTTATACAAAATACTTTTTTAAGCATCGGGCCAAGAGAGCGAATTCTTTCCGCAACAAAATTTTTCCAAAAAATCAACGATTTACATAATACCAAAGAAAAAAATTGATGGGACGTTCCTTTTTTCGAGGAAGCAGCCGCCCAATAGCGTTATAATTTTGGGCGTTATAATTTTGGACGTTATAATTTTGGGCGTTATAATTTTGGGCGTTATAATTTTCCGCTCAATTGATTTTTTATGATTGATTTACATGCGCTGACTCGTTAGAAAAGCGTCTCTTGTTTGTAAAGACGCGCCTATAGCTCAGCGGTAGAGCATCTGACTTTTAATCAGAGGGTCCATGGTTCGAATCCATGTGGGCGCACCATCTTAACCCGTAATAACGCGTTATACCCCTATGCGCGATAACGCCCCCGCCCTTGAATTTCGTGATGTTTCCATGCGCTATCAAGAAGGGCGTGCGGTGATGCACAGGGTAAACTTTTTGCTGGAACGTGGCACGTTTACCTATATTCGCGGGACATCAGGCGCGGGGAAATCCACCTTACTCAAATTAGCCTATCATGGGTTGGAGCCAACAGCAGGGCATATCCTCGTGTTTGGCGAAGACTTGCGGCGATTGCCACGGGCGCGGCTGCCGCAGTTTCGCCGTAATATTGGCGTGGTGTATCAGGATTTTCGGCTGCTCGGGCACTTAACCGCTTTGCAAAACGTGGCAATGCCGCTGCACGTAGCAGGAATAAAAAGTACGCAGCTCCGTGCCGATGTGAAAGAATTGCTCGAGTGGGTGGGGTTAAGTGATAAAGCAGGGCAACTGCCCGCAACCCTTTCCGGCGGTGAGAAGCAACGCCTTGCTATTGCCCGTGCTGTCATTACCAAACCCAAATTGCTGCTTGCCGACGAGCCAACAGGCAATGTGGATGATAAAATGGCGATGAAGCTCATGTATCTGTTTGAAGAGCTCCATAAAATGGGCACAACCATCTTAATGGTGACGCATAATGACGGGTTAGTAGAGCGATTCCCCCATCCGCAACTGATGCTGGAGGACGGCGATGTTCACCCTCTTTAAACGTCGCACAAACGATGATATTTTTCGCAATACGCCCATTTTGCTGGACGATGAGCGCTTGCTGGCCCGCTTTGTGCCGTGGATTACGGGCGTGCTGATTTTTGTGGTGCTACTGGTGTTGTTCGGGATGATGTTGTCGTATCGCTTGGTCACAACATGGCATAACAGTATGGAATATACATGGACGGTGCAGATTGATGGCACGTTGACGCCTGATAAAAACGATGTCGTGCTGAAGATGCTGCGTGAAACGGGCGGGATTACAAGTGTAAATCCGCTCGACAAAGACACCTCGTTAGCATTACTAAAACCGTGGCTGGGCGGGGATTTGAGCAAAGATTTGCCTATTCCGATGCTGATTGATATTCGCCTTGATAAAACCCAACCGCTTGACCCTGAAACATTGGCAAAACGCTTAAGTGCCATTGACCCGCATGTGACATTAGACACGCACGAGCAATGGCTGGGGGATGTCTCAACACTGATGAAAAATTTTCGGGTGCTGATGATTGCACTCGGCTTGCTGCTGATTTTGGGGCTGGTGCTGGCGATAACGCTGGTAACGCGCATGAACTTCGCGCTCAATCAAACAATTATCGCCACCTTGCATATGACCGGTGCGACTGATAGGTTTATTGCCGAAGAATTTGAGCGCTCTACGTTGTGGTTGACGCTCAAAGGCACGACAATTGGCTTGGTGTTGTTGATAAGCGTCAAAGTATCGCTGTATTTCTTTGGGCGGGATGAAGCCATGCTGGCGGGACTTGTGACGCCCATTTTCCCGTTTTTTGAAACGGTGTGTGTGATTACGCTGTCTGCCGCGCTCATTGGTGTCTCCGTGTGGGCAAGCAGGCAGACGGCATTAAGACGATTGGCAAAGATTGTGACCTGAGGTAGGGTGTAGGCATTAGGCATCAGGGTTTAGCAAGTATAAGGGAAAAAGATGAGCACCATTCTAAACGAAACTGAAAACCCAAAACCGAAAACCCCCACGTTGATTATTCTCGACCGCGACGGCGTGCTCAACGTTGATCGGCATGATTATGTAAAATCGCCTGAAGAATTGGTGTTATTAGACGGGGCGGCAGAAGCGGTGGCGCGGCTGATTCGCGCAGGAAAAACCGTGGTGGTTGCCACCAATCAGGCGTGTATTGGACGCGGGATTGTGCCAGAATCGGCGGTGTTAAGTGTGCATGAAGCATTGCAACAACGGGTTGCGATTGCAGGCGGCATGTTCCACAAAATTTATTATTGTCCCGATGCGGTGGACACGCCCCGCCGCAAACCGAATGCGGGAATGTTGCTGGAAGCCATGGCAGAGTTCAATGCAAGCCCTAGTGAAACCATCATGGTTGGCGATGCAGCGCGCGATATTGAGGCAGGGATTACGGCGGGCTGTAGGTCTTTTCTGGTGCGTACGGGCAAGGGGTTGGAAAGCGAAACGCTCTTAAAAGAAAAAAACATTACGGATTATACAACATATGATGATCTTGCGGCGGTGGTGAATTTCTTGCTAGAGTAGACTATGTTTCGCTTGCTGTGGAAAACAACGCTGGTATCGATTATCGCTGTTTTGGGCGGTTTTTTGTGGTTTGTCTCCACCATGCCGCCGCAAACAGTCAATTATAATACCCCCACCGATGCGATTGTGGTGTTGACAGGCAGCGTGGGGCGCATTCAAGAGGGCATCGAGCTGTTCCAACAAGGCAAAGCAAAATATCTTTATATTTCAGGGGTAAATCCGAGAGTAACGAAAGAAGCCTTGTTTAAAAACTCGAAGCTCAATCCCCAAATTCTTGAGTGTTGCGTTATCATTGAGCATGAAGCCAAAGACACCGAAGGCAACGCTCGTGAAACCGCCAAATGGGTTCAAGAAAAGGGCTTGCGCTCCCTTCGCCTTGTGACGGCGGATTACCACGTTCGCCGCAGCCTCTTGCAATTTCGCAGCTATTTACCCGATCTGATGATTGTCGCACACCCCATTAAAACCGAAGCCGTTGTCTTAGAGCATCGTTGGGAAGACTGGAAAACGCTGAAAGTGCTGTTTAAAGAATATACCAAGTGGGTTGTGGCGCGGGTGATTGTGTTGCAGCGGGTGTAGGGGGACTTGTTGGGGGGTATACCAATTCACTTTAAAAACTAAAGGAACTGGGCCCCTGCCTTCGCAGGGGATTCGTCCTGAGTGAGTGCGTTCTCCGAGTGAATCCCCTGCGAAGGCAGGGGCCCAGAAATTTTTAGAAATTTAATGGGGTTGGTATTATAAGGGCACAAAAAAAAACCCGCCACAAGGACGGGGAGTGTTCATTGATTACACTTTATGAACTTCTTTGGCTTCTTCTGGTGATCGTGGGGGAGTTTTTACCAGAGTGGCATTCAATTTATTAAATTAAATTTATCCCCCCCCCAGCAAGAAAAGGAGCACACCAAAAACAAAAACAAAAATGAATGCGAAAAAAGATAGTAAGATACCACCGCTTTGCTTGGTGGGGATATTTGAAAGCTTGGTGGGGATAATAGTTATCATCCCCCCTTCTTGGAGTCCCTCTAATGCCTCCTCTAAAAGAGAGGAATCTTGCATATAAAAACCTAGGGCTCTGAACCCAGAGTCACTCAAGGGATAAAACCCTTGAACGAATTTTACGGAAACCATACTCTGTTTAAGAGGTAGAACAACAGTCAGGGGTTTTAAAACTCTGAATCCACCGTCGCAGAAAGAAACAGAGTTTAAGAGTTCTTCTGTAAGAAGAATTCTACTCCCTGCTCTGTCGATAAGAATTTGTTGAGCGTCAGACATTCGGAATATCCTGCCCTTTTGGGGCGATAATTTTTACGAGCGGACATCAGACAATAAATAACAGCTACTAAAACACTGTACCTTCAACGGGTTAAGGGTTGGAAGAGCACAGCAGATAAATAACTGCATTCAAACTAATATATATATATCTTTGTCTAGAATTATTTCTACTTTTTGCGTAAAAAGTTTGTGGAGGCAAAGTCCTTTTTTATGGCGCCTCCCCCTTGACACACGCCCCGCTTTCCTATACTGTATCAACATTGTTTATACAATGAGGGTGTTATGATTGTCAGCGTGCGAAAATGGGGCAATAGCGCGTCTATTCGGATTCCTGCCGTATTGATGCAGGCAGCGATGCTGCGGTTTGATCAAGAGCTAGACATGCGGGAGGAGGCAGGACGGCTTATTCTAGAGCCTGTGCGGCAAACCGCCTATGATTTAACAGCGTTGGTTGCAGGCATTACCCCTGATAATTGCCATAGAGAAATGGATTTCGGTGCTCCTGTTGGCAACGAGGTTTGGTGATGGGATACATACCAAATGCGGGCGACATTGTATGGCTCAATTTTGATCCCCAAGCAGGACGCGAACAGTCAGGTTATCGCCCCGCCCTTGTGTTAAGCCCCGCTCTTTATAACGGCAAAACAGGATTGATGCTCTGTTGCCCGATGACAACGCGCGCGAAAGGCTATCCTTTTGAGGTTGTTATTGCGGCAGATCCCCCCAGTGTTGTGCTGGCAGATCAGGTAAAAAGTGTTGATTGGCGCATCCGCAAAGCGCAAAAAAAGGGCAGTGTTTCGGCTGCACAGCTGGCAGAGATACGCGGAAAAATACAGGCGTTGTTGGTGTGAGGCAAGGGAGTGGGATTTGGGGAAGAAAGGGAGAATTTCAAGAGGACGGCCCCCGAGAAATTCTCCCCCCAGTTATTCACAAGGGATTAAAGGTACGTCTGCTGGAGGCGTGGGGACTCTTTCCCCTTTCCCCACATGTAGTTTACCCCCGCATTGGAAGGTAAGACCGCCTTCCCCTGCGGGCACTACTGGAGATGGAACACTCCAAGCTCTGCCTGTTGAGACAACGATTATCGGGGTCGTTTTGAAGGGCAGGGCAATCGCATTAGAAATTTTATTCCTTTAAAAACAATACGTTACGCGATAGGCTTTAATGTTGAAATTCTGAAAAACCATTATTTTTCAATTGGTTATTTTTTCTAATGCAATCGCCCTGTTTTGAAGGGGGCTTTGAAAGCCCCCGCAACGATAATAATTGCGATGCATATAATCCCCAGAAGCACAAGGGATATCATTGACGATATGACGTCCCGAAACTTGAACTTGAACTTGTCCATATTTTTGCACAAGAAATAACATTATAATTATAATGTATATATTTTTATCTTTGTCTAGAATTATTTTTACTTTTTGAGAAAAAAGTTTGGGGAGGAGGATGGATTTTTTTCCCTCTGTGCGGGAATCTTATAGCAATCATCTTTGAAACCCAAAGGAAAAATGGACCCCTGCCTCCCGCTGCGCAAGCGCCTATCCCTCATGCCTAATGCCCAAACCCTACCTCAACGCCGCCGCGACAAACGACACAAACAACGGGTGCGGCAGATGGGGTTTTGATTTTAACTCAGGGTGAAACTGCACGCCGATAAACCACGGATGATCTGTCAATTCGACAATCTCAGGTAGGCCGCCATCGGGCGATAGTCCTGAAAAGCGCAAGCCCACGCTCTCTAATCGGTCACGGTAATTAATATTCACCTCATAGCGGTGGCGGTGGCGTTCTGTGATGCTCTCGCTACCATAAATCGTGCGCACTTTGCTGTTCTCGGCGAGCACACATTCGTAGGCACCAAGGCGCATCGTGCCACCCTTATTGGCATTAAGCGACCGTTTTTCGAGCGTGCCCTGATTTTCCCACTCAGTCATCAGCCCCACAACGGGTTCAGACGTTTGCCCCAATTCGGTAGAATTCGCGGTGGGTAGCCCTGCCAAATGACGCGCAATTTCAATCACCGCCATTTGCATTCCAAAACAAATCCCAAAATAAGGAATGTCTTTCTCGCGGGCATATTGCACCGCGCGGATTTTGCCCGCCGTGCCGCGTTCCCCAAAACCGCCCGGTACTAAAATCGCCTGCACTGCTTCGAGAGACGACGTATCCCCGTTTTCCAACGCTTCCGCGCTCAGCCAAATCGTCTCTACGCTCACGTTATTGGCAATACCTGCATGCGTTAACGCCTCAGCAAGAGACTTATACGAATCCACAACACTCGTGTATTTCCCCACAATCCCAATCTTCACTGCCCCTTGCGGGTTTAATTGCCGTGCAACAAGTCTCTCCCACGCCGCAATATCGGGCGAGGTTACCTGCAAGCCAAAATGGCGCAGCACTTCCGTATCAAAGCCTTGTTGATGCAAGGCAGACGGCACTTGATAAATCGTTTGCACGTCCAGCGCGGCAATCACCGCCTCTTTGCGAATGTTGCAGAACAGCGCGATTTTATGCCGTGCCTCTTCAGGAATATCGCGGTCACAGCGACACAATAACACATCGGGTTGAATCCCTAACCCCAATAATTCTTTCACAGAATGTTGCGTGGGTTTGGTTTTAATTTCGCCTGCAGAGGCAATATACGGCACTAAGGTGAGATGGACAAACAGGGTATTTGTTGCACCAAGATCGTTGCGGAGTTGACGAATTGCTTCTAAAAACGGCAGGCTTTCAATGTCCCCCACCGTGCCGCCAATTTCACACAGCACAAAGTCATAGCTATCACTATCGCTGGTGATGAAATCTTTAATCATGTCGGTAACGTGCGGAATCACCTGCACCGTTGCGCCTAAGTAATCGCCGCGTCGTTCCCGCGCAATCACCTCTGAATAAATTTTGCCCGTGGTAATGTTATCGCCACGCTGGGCCGCAACGCCCGTAAAGCGTTCGTAATGGCCTAAGTCGAGATCTGTTTCCGCGCCATCATCTGTGACATACACTTCGCCATGCTGAAACGGGCTCATGGTGCCGGGGTCAACGTTCAAATACGGGTCAAGTTTCCGCATCCGCACCGCATAGCCATGCGCTTGCAGCAACGCCCCCAACGATGCTGAGGCAATGCCTTTGCCTAACGACGACACAACGCCACCCGTTACAAAAATATAGCGAGGAGATTTCTTTGTGGGCATAAACGTTACTTCACCACAGGAACGCTGGGCGTGAGTGGCACAGCAGGGGCTGTTTTTGCAGGCTGCACTTTAATATCATCCACAATAGAAGGGCGTTTGCCGCCATCGGTTTTAGATAAAATCGCCAACACTAAACTAAGGCACAAGAATAGTCCCGCCAAAACACTGGTCGTGCGAGTGAAAAAATTTTGCGTGCCGCGTGCGGTCATCACCCCGCTGGAGACACTCGCGCCGCTCCCCCATGCACCACTCGTGCTTTTTTGCACCAGAATAATCGCAATAAGCAGCACTGTAACCAGCAAGTGAATAACAAGAAGTGCGTGTACCATAAAATTTCTCCAGTTGTCTTTTCTATACCGCTCGCACCTAAAGATTTGCAAAAAAAATCTTGCGAGCGGTAAAGCCCGCGCGGCGCTTGAGCGTTTCATCGCAACTTCTTCAGTTGCGATGGGTATATAGCCCCGCTGCCGCCTTGGCAATAGCGAAAAAGCTCGCAGCCTCCAAACTCGCGCCGCCCACCAACGCCCCGTGCACATGTGGCACGTTTAAAAGTTCCGCTGCATTACTGGGCTTCACAGAGCCGCCATAGAGAATTTTTGCATGGCCTGCAACACCATCAAACTCTTTCAGTTTCTTTGCAATCGCCGCATGCACTTCTGCCACTTGCTCGAGCGTGGGTACGCGCCCTGTGCCAATCGCCCATATAGGCTCATAGGCAATCACAATATTGCCCTCTCGCGGCACAGAGCCATCAAGTTGGCGTTCAATCACCGCGAGCGTTTGCGAAGTTTCACGCTCTTCTAATGTCTCGCCGATACAAATAATCGGGATGAGTCCTGCAGCTAAAGCAGCCTCCGCCTTTTCCCGCACGAGAGCATTGCTTTCTCGTTCATACTGACGGCGTTCTGAATGCCCTAAAATAACGTAGGTACAGCCTATATTTTTCAACATCACAGGACTAATATTGCCCGTGTATGCCCCTTGTGGCTCATGGTGACAATCCTGCCCGCCCACCAGCATTGCCGTTTTTTGCAAGGTTTTTACAGCACTCCCCAAAGCCGTAAACGGTGGACATACTAATACGTCAACATGTTGAAGCGGCTCTTTTTTCAGCAAAGAGGCAATCTCGACGCAGAGTGTTTCTGCAAACGCCTGTGTGCCGTGCATTTTCCAGTTGCCTGCTATAAGATATTTTTTCGTCATGGTGTGTGTCCTTTCGGGTTTCGGGTTTTGGGTATCGGGCTTCGACAAGATCAGTAACAACACCCCATACCCCATCCCCGAAAATCACTTGATTTTATCTGACTATGTTCCTAGACACAATTGAGGGGTAATACAAGTCCCCGCCCATTCGAGAGCATGATTATGATTCAATTTTTCCGCGATAAGATTTCTAACCTCGTTGTGAAAGGACTTTTAGTATTGATAGCCATCGCGTTTGTGATAACAGGCGCAGAAAGCCGGATGCAGCGCAACGTCAAACAAGAAGCCGTTGCCGAAGTGGGGACAGAGACCATCAGCGCGCAAGAATTTGGCAATAGCCTGAAGCGCGTGGAGCAAATGATTGGCGATAAAGGCGCGTTGCGTCAGTTCCTCCCGCAAATCGCCAAAAATTCTTTACAAACACTGATTAATGAAAAACTTTATACCGCGTTTGCGCGTGAACAAAATCTTACCCTTGCGAAAAGCACGCTGCAGCAGCAAATCAGCGACACACCTGCCTTTCAAAATGAGAAAGGTCAGTTTGAGCGCACCCGCTATATGCTCACCCTGCAAAATCTGGGGATGACGGAAGAGCAACTCTTGCAGCAGCTCAAAAGCGGTCTCTCTGTGCAATATTTTAACGCGCTGTTTCAAACCACCCCGATTGTGCCAACCGTGTTGCAAGAGGCGTTACAGGCGTATGCAGGGGAAGAGCGCAAAATCGCCTATACGGTTGTGCCTTTTGCGCAACCCATCAAAAAAGATTTTTCCGAAAGCGCCCTCAAGGACTATTACGATAGCCACAAAAGCCGCTTTTTAACAGAAGAACAACGCGCCATTAAATACATTTTGATTGACCCTGCGGCATTAGCAAAAGACATTGCTGTCACCGATGCGGATGCCGAAAAATATTACAATGACAACAAAGCGGCTTTCGCTATCCCTGAAAAACGCACCGTCGAGCAACTGTTATTCGATGATGCAGCAGAGGCAAAAAAAGCTGAAGCTCTCGCCGCAAGGGGTGTTTCTTTTGAGGAGATTGCCAAGCAACTCCCCACCGCAAAACAAACCAACTTAGGGGAAGTGGGCAACACAGACTTACTCAGTGAGCTCACCGATGTTGCCTTTAAATTAGCCGAAGGCGGCGTGTCTGGCGTGGTGGAAAGCCCGCTTGGTCTGCATATTCTGAAAGCAACACACATCAAAGCAGGCAACACCAAAACTTTTGCAGAGGCAAAAACAAGTATTCTTGAGACATTGAAAAAAACTCGCGCAATGGAAAAAGTGTATGCGTTGGGCAGTGATGTGGAAGACAAAACCTATAATGGGCAAAGCCTAGAAACGGTTGCAACAGCAAAAAACCTTGCTGTACAATCGTTAACGGGCATTGTGTTTTCCGCGAATAATGCTGTGCCGTTGTTACGCGAAAACCCCGCGCTGTTGGAAGAAATTTTTAAACTAAAACTCCAAAAAACCAGCGGTCTGTTGGATCTCAAAAGTAATGCCGTAGCCTTAGTACAGCTTGATAGCATTGCCCCAGCAAGCCCAAAACCTTTTGCCGCTGTGAAAGCAGATATTGAAAAAGCTCTAGAAGAAGAGGAAGCAAACAGCAAAACGCGTGAGCGCGTCCGCACCCTCAGCAAAGACATTACCGATGGCAAACCGTTTGCGACAGCCGTTAATGCAGCCGGTCTAAAACTGGAAGAAACACCGTTTTTACAACGCGGTAAAAAATTGACCGGCATCCCCGAAGGATTGCTGACGCAAGCATTCAACTTCTCGCCGAAAAAGGTAATCACCCAGCCCACCAATACAGGCATTATGGTGGCAACTGTCATCGAGACAAAAATTGTGCCCATCACCGAAGACGCGTCTGTCAATGCCCTAAAAGGCAGTCTCCAGCAAGCCTTAGGCAATGATAACAAACAACAGTTTGAAGCAAGCCTCCGCAGCCAGTTCCCCGTAAAAATTAACGAGGCGGTGTACAATAGCTTTTTCAAAAAGCCTGAGGCGGAATAGTGTTGATGACGCCATCCCTCGAAACTTTCAAAACACAGTGGGAACAAGGCATTTCGCAAGTCTTGCATTGCACCGTGGCAGGGGATGTAGAAACCCCTGTTGCCGCCTATTTGAAAGTTGCCGCAGACAAGCCCTATAACTTCTTGTTTGAGTCCGTCGAGGGCGGGAAATTTCGCGGCCGCTATTCGTTTTTTGGCTGTGATCCTGATAGCCTATGGCGGTGCGATGCAACCCAAATAGACAGTGCCGCCGTCATACAATCTTTACGCGCCTTCATCAAAGACGCTGCTTTTCCGTTACCCAAAGAACTCCCCAGCATGGCAGCGGGCGTGTTTGGCTTTTTGGGCTATGACATGGTGCGCCATATTGAAAAACTGCCGCCCCAAAAGCCTGATGCGCTCAACATCCCTGATGCTGTTCTCCTGCGCCCCAGCCTGTTAGGGGTGTTTGATCACGTTGCAGAAACACTGCAGTTTTTTGCACCCCTTTATTATGATAAAGCTATTGCAGTCGAAACAGCCTATCAACAAGGCGTTGCAAAGCTGAAAAGTGCCGTGGCGGCGTTGCAACAGCCTTTGCCTGAAAATAGCTATGTGCGAGCATCGCACTTACAAAGAACTGGACCCCTGCCTGCGCAGGGGATTCGTTCTGAGGATGCAAAAATGAGTCGAATCCCCTGCGCAGGCAGGGGTCCAGAAATCTTTGAGATGACTCCTCAGGCTAATATAAACGCAGCAGCGAGCAATCCCCCCACCTCAAATTTCTCGCAATCCGAATTCGAAATAGTCGTCAACACTTTGAAAAACTATATCAAAGCAGGCGATATTTTCCAAGGCGTGCTCTCGCAGCGATTCAGTCAACCCTATCACGCCGCCCCCTTTGATCTCTATCGTGCCTTGCGCCGCTTGAACCCCTCACCCTATTTATTTTACCTCAATTTAGGTGACTTCCAACTCGTTGGTTCTAGCCCTGAAATTCTGGTGAAAGTGACTGATAATACCGTCACCATTCGCCCGATTGCGGGCACGCGCCCGCGTGGCAAAACCCCCGCCGAAGACACGGCCCTTGCGGCAGACTTACTCAACGATCCCAAAGAACGCGCTGAACATCTTATGTTGCTGGATTTAGGGCGCAATGATGTGGGGCGTGTGGCAACCGCAGGCAGTGTTGCCGTCACACAACAATACACCATCGAGCACTATTCCCACGTCATGCACATTGTCTCGCAAGTTGAAGGCACACTGGGCAAAAATAAAGATGCCCTCGATGCCTTATGGGCAGGCTTTCCTGCGGGCACTACCTCTGGTGCGCCAAAAATCCGCGCCATGGAAATTATCAACGATCTTGAAACGGTGAAACGCAGTTTTTACGCAGGTGCAGTGGGATATTTTTCCGCCAATGGCAACATGGATACCTGCATCGCGCTCCGCACCGCCTTGATTAAAGACGGCACACTGCATGTCCAAGCAGGGGCAGGCATTGTTGCCGATAGCAACCCTACCGCTGAATACATTGAGACCTGCAATAAAGCCAAAGCAATATTGGCGGCGGCGCAACAGGTTTAGGCTCTGTTGACGTAACTCCCTAGCTACTCTTCAAGGCACGGGGCGTTAGGCGCTAGGCACTAGGGACGAGGAAAAGTAAAGAGTATCAAAATAGTCCCTTCTTTTTCGGTATTTTCTGGACCCCTTCGCAGGGGATTCGCTCGGAGAAAGTGCTCGATCAGGGGTGAATCCCCTGCGAAGGGGTCCAGAAACCAATATAGAAGTATACGGCAATTATCGATTATGCTCTACTAGTGCCTAGCGCCTCGTGCCTCGTGCCTTTCAGCAAAGTCACCAAAAAACTTACACCACCTCTTGCAACGCCTTGACCCCTAAATCTCCTGATTTTAAGGCCGCAATCGCCGCCGCTGTGGCTTTTGCGCCTGCAATGGTCGTGATACACGGAATGCTGTTATTCACACAGGTGCGGCGGATGGAGAAACTATCCGAAATTGCTTGTTTGCCACTGGTGGTGTTAATAACCAAGTGAACATCGCCATTTTTCAAAGAATCTACAATATGCGGGCGACCCTCTGCCACTTTGTTGATGCTCGACACATCTACCCCCTGTTTTTGCAAGAATGCCGCCGTGTTATGCGTGGCACAGACTTTAAAACCGAGGCGGAGATACTCTTTTACCAACTCAACAATTTTTGGCTTGTCATCATCTTTGACCGAGATAAACACTGTGCCTGTGGTGGGCAACACGTTGCCTGCCCCTAATTGTGCTTTCGCATAAGCCCGCGCAAAATCACTATCAAAACCCATCACCTCGCCTGTGGATTTCATTTCGGGCCCTAAGAGAGGATCAACCCCTGTAAAGCGCGAGAACGGGAACACTGCTTCTTTCACTGCAACGTGCTGTAGCGTGAGTTCTGTCAAACCAAACGTGCTGAGCTTTTCACCCGCCATCACCTTGGCAGCTATTTTCGCAACCGTAACCCCTGTGGCTTTCGCAACAAAGGGCACAGTGCGGGAGGCGCGGGGATTGACTTCGAGGATGTAGATTTCTGACATCAGGCTTGAGGCATCAGGCATCAGTATACCGTTTTCCCTGCTGCCTGCTGTCTGCTGCCTGTCGCCTTCTTTCACTGCAAACTGCACATTCATCAATCCTACCACCTGCAAAGCTTTGGCAAGTTTCTCAGTTTGAATTTTGATTTCTGCAACAATCTCAGGGGCAAGAGAGTAGGGGGGCAGCGCACAGGCAGAGTCCCCTGAATGAATACCTGCTTCCTCGATATGCTCCATAATCCCTGCAATGTGGACAGTTTCACCATCGCTAATCGCGTCCACATCCACCTCAATCGCATCTTTGAGGTAAGAATCAAGGAGGATCGGGTTATCTCCAAATTCTTTCAGGGCTTTTTGCGCGTAGGTACGCAAGCCCTGCACATCATGGACAATTTCCATCGCCCGTCCGCCCAACACATAACTGGGGCGGATCACCACAGGATAGCCAATATCTGCGGCAACGGCTTCGGCTTGCTCAAGCGTCAGCGCTGTACCGTTGCGCGGTTGCTTCAGGTTGATTCTTTGGAGGAGCTGTTGGAAACGCTCACGGTCTTCTGCCAAGTCAATGGCATCAGGGGACGTGCCAAGAATAGGAATATGGGCGGCTTCCAACGCTGCGGCGAGTTTCAGCGGCGTTTGC
>JBILKT010000139.1:0-4769 GCA_044376545.1 Alphaproteobacteria bacterium | reverse complement strand
CTTTTTGGTAAAAAACGATTCTTGCTGCCTTAAAGGTCTTGCGGGTATCTCGATACCCCCTGCGCCCTTTGCGTTGCAATCTCTCGTTTTTTCCTCAAAAATCATAGCCGATTTTAATTGATGGCACGCCCTAGGAGCGAGGAGACAAAAGCACTGCTTTTTGACCCGCAAGCCAATGAGCCTTGCCAAACACAAGCCCAAAGGGCGAAGTGATTGGCTTAGGCGGAATTGTCTTGACGACGCCAATCGCCCTAGAAAAGAGGTTTTTAGAACTGCCCTAAGGAAATATTGATGCCTGTTGCCTAATGCCTAATGCCTAATGCCTGTTGCCCCCACTTCAAAATAAGGACTCAAAAAATGCCTCCTAAATACTACACTAAAGACCATGAATGGTTAGAACTGCAATCGGACAACACCGCCGTTGTGGGCATCACGCAATACGCTCAAGAACAACTCGGGGACGTGGTGTTCGTCGAATTGCCTGCCGTTGGGAAAATCGTTAAGCAACACCAAGAAATGGCGGTTGTTGAATCGGTTAAAGCGGCGAGTGAAGTCTATGCTCCGCTTGATGGCAGCGTTTTGGAGGTGAACACAGCACTGGTGGACAATCCCGCCCTCATCAACAGCCATGCGGAAAGCGACGGCTGGTTTGTAAAGCTCACCCTCACTGACGCGGCGCAACTCAACGGCTTGTTTGATAAGGCAGGCTATGAGGCTCACCTACAAGGGATTACACACTAATGCGCTATCTCCCTTTAACCGCGAATGATCGCGCCGCAATGTGCGAGACAATCGGGATCCATCAACCTGAAGATTTATTCGCTGGAATCCCGCAACAGGCCCGCATTCAGGGCTTGTTACCCTTGCCGCTTCATCAGCCTGAATATGTGGTAGAGCAGTATTTTAAAACAGCCGCTGCCAAAAATATTTCTAGTGATACGGCCCCATTTTTTATCGGTGGCGGGGTGTATCGTCACCACATTCCTGCGGCGGTGGATGCGCTCATCCAACGGGGCGAGTTTCTTACCTCTTACACCCCCTACCAGCCTGAAATCTCGCAAGGTACACTGCAATATCTGTTTGAATTTCAAACACAGGTGGCGATGTTGACGGGCATGGATATCGCCAATGCCTCGCTCTATGATGGCTCAACAGCCTGTGTTGAAGCGATTATGATGGCAAATCGTGTCACAAAGAAAAATACCGCCATTATCGTTGATGGCGTCCATCCCCACTACACAGAAGTGGCAGAGACCTACGCAGCAATGACAGGGTTTAGTGTTGCAAAGCAGTCTCTCTCAGCGATTGCACTGGATGCCCCTGACATTTCCTGCGTTGTCGTACAATACCCTGATTTTTATGGTAATATTTACGATTACCGCGCCCTCAGCCAGCAGTGCAAGGCGAAAGGGATTTTGCTGATTGCCGTGTGCACCGAGATTGTCGCACTCGGCGCATTAGAGCCGCCCGCTCTATGGGGTGCGGATATTGTCGTCGCAGAAGGGCAATCGCTTGGCGTACCGATGAGTTTCGGAGGGCCTCATGTGGGGCTGTTTGCCTGCAAACAAGAATTATTGCGGCAAATACCGGGGAGATTATGCGGACAAACGGTAGACACCGAAGGGCGACGCAGCTGGGTGCTCACCTTGTCAACCCGTGAGCAACACATCCGCCGCGACAAAGCCACCAGCAACATTTGCACCAATTCTGGTTTGTGTGCTCTTGCGTTCAGTATTCACTTGAGCTTGTTAGGGGCAGACGGCTTACAAAAACTAGCCGCTCTCAATCACGCCAAAGCGGTGCAACTTGCGGAAAGCCTTGAGAAAATTGGTGTAAAAATTTTAAACGAAACGTTCTTTAATGAGTTTACGGTGCGCCTGTCTAAACCTGCGGCAACGGTGGTAGAAAATCTTGCACAACAAGGCATTTTGGCGGGCATTCCGTTAAGTCGTTTTTATGCAGAACGCCCAAATGATTTGCTGATCACCGCAACAGAACTCACCACAGATGCAGACATGCAAACGCTCTGTGCAGCATTACAACAGGATCTACACTAACCATGAGTACTTTTGCCAACGCTGTTTCTGATAGCTCACACAGTATAACGCTCCCTCTCACCGCCCCGCAAACACCTCTAGATTGGCGCGATGAACCGTTACTCTTTGAACTCAATAACGATGGCGCAGTGGGGGTGGATTTACCTGACGTGCCATCCGTTAAGCCACGCCTTGGCACCATGGCGCGTACCAGCCCCCTCCCCCTACCTAATCTGTCAGAACCGCAAATTGTGCGGCATTACACACGCCTGAGTCAAAAAAACTATAGCATCGATAGCGGGTTTTATCCGCTTGGCTCGTGCACCATGAAATACAACCCGCGCCTGAATGAAAAAGTAGCCCGCCTGAGTGGTTTTGCCAACATTCATCCGCTACAACCTTTCTCCACTGTGCAAGGCGCATTAGAGGTGATCGACACACTATGTCATTGGCTGAAAACCGTCACAGGCATGCCCGCTGTTGCCTTCTCCCCTGCGGCAGGGGCCCATGGGGAATTGTGCGGCATGATGGCGATTAAGGCGGCGTTAGAGGCACGAGGCGAACATCGCCCGATTGTGCTCGTGCCTGAGTCTGCCCACGGCACGAACCCTGCAACAGCCGCCGCTTGCGGGTTCACGGTGAAAGCCATTCCCGCCCGCGCCGATGGCACGGTGGATGTGGAGGCCTTCACCGCAGCCCTGTCTTCTGATGTTGCCGCCGCCATGATTACCAACCCCAACACCTGCGGATTATTTGAACCCGCCCTCAAAGACATTGCCGATCAACTCCATGCCATTGGCGCATATCTTTATTGTGATGGCGCGAATTTCAATGCCATTTCAGGGCAAGTACGTCCTGCTGATTTGGGTATTGATGCGATGCATATCAATTTGCATAAAACCTACTCCACGCCTCATGGCGGTGGTGGACCGGGCAGTGGACCTGTGGCGCTATCCGCAGCCCTTGCGCCATTTGCCCCCCTCCCCCACATTGTGCGGGAAAACGGGCAGTACGCTTTAAAGGAAACCGATGCGCCATTAGGCAGGATTAAAGCCTTTCAAGGGCAATTTGGCACATTCATTCGTGCCCTTGCCTATATGATGACCATGGGTAGCGATGGCTTGAAACAAACCTCAACCGATGCTGTGCTGAATGCTAACTACATCCGCAAAAACCTTGAAAATGACCTCACCTTATCCTTTGACGGCATTTGCATGCATGAAGTACTCGCTGATGAGCGTTTTTTGAAGAATACAGGCATTACTACCCTAGATTTTGCCAAAGCGATGATTGACAAGGGCTTTCATCCCATGACCATGTATTTTCCGCTGGTGGTACAAGGCGCGATGCTGATAGAGCCAACAGAAACCGAGAGCAAACAAACACTCGATGCGTTCATTAGCGCGATGAAAGAGTTAGTGGCAGAAGCCAAGGCGGGCAACATAGCACTGTTCAAAAATGCGCCGCAAACCGCGCCACGCACGCGTTCGGATGAGACAAACGCCGCAAGAAAACCTGTATTACGATGGATGCAATAAGTTTGGCGAACACACGGGGCTTCATCCCCCTTTTTCGCACAATTTTAACATCGCTGCGGGAATATCCGTGAGCGATAGCTCTTTTTCCACAGCTCCCATCGCAAACGCCGCTTGCAGCATGCCATAGACAACACATGTCGCTTCATTTTGTCCTAGTGTAGGACAGCCAATATCGCGCATGGCTTTTAAGCCCAAAGCACCATCTTTGCCCATGCCTGTGAGAATAACCCCCACAGCATCGCTGCCCGCTGCTTCTGCAACAGAATGAAACAGAACATCCACAGAGGGGCGATGTCCACTTACAGGCGCACCCTCCTCGACCTTGCAAACATACGCATCGCCCACACGTGCAAGTTTCAAATGCCTATTGCCTGTGGCTAAATACGCATGTCCTTTTTCAAGGCGTTGATGGTTTTTTGCTTCTACTACAGTAACATTCGAAAGACTGTTCAATCGTGCTGCAAACGACGCCGTGAAATGCTCTGGCATATGTTGCGTCATAATAATAGGCGGCACATTAGCGGGCAGGCGCACAAAAATTTCCCGCAAGGCTTCAACACCGCCTGTAGAGGCCCCGATAGCAATAATCCGTTTTGCTGATACACCGAGAGGGTTATACTGCACAACGTGTGATGCAGCAGGCGTTAAACGTGCCTTATGATGAGGCACTTTGGCGTTCGCTGCCATGCGCACCTTTTCAGCCAGCTCCATTGCTAAGGCGCCAATCGTTTGCCGATTCTGCCCCGTTGCAGGCTTGCTTACATAATCCACCGCGCCCAATTCCAACGCCTTTAATGTTGCCTCTGCACCCTTTTGGGTAAGAGACGATGCCATAATGACAGGCATGGGGCGCAACGTCATAATTTTCTCTAAGAACGACAGGCCATCCATTTTCGGCATTTCAATATCGAGCGTCACCACATCGGGGTTAAGTCGTTTTATTTTCTCGCGTGCATCGAGCGGATCGTGGGCAGTGTCCACCACGTCAATATCAGGCTGACTGTTCAGAATATCTCTAAACATCTGACGAATAAAGGCGGAGTCATCAACAATAAGGACTGTGATTTTTTTCATCATGTTCTCCCTAGGGCACCTCTAAGAGCTTGTCCCGAAACTAACGCATGAGGAAAAAATTGAGATTTTTGCGCGAAAAATCGCACCAAAATAGCGGGATATACTGGGGTATTTTCCCTAT
>JBILKT010000138.1:0-4800 GCA_044376545.1 Alphaproteobacteria bacterium | reverse complement strand
TCTTTTTTACCCCTCGCCCACCGCATTTCGGGCATTTTTATTCGTGCTCATCTCTATTCCCTCTAAAACCCACACTATGCACTAGTTAGAGCCTATTTCCAGCCCCCCTTTTTTTCCATTATGCCAATATTTCAAACAGCTGACCGCCGAACAGCTGGTGACCAAAACCGTCAAGGGCTACCCGAAACGCGAATGGCAAAAACTGCGGGAACGCAATGAGGCGCTGGACTGCCGCATCTACGCCCGCGCCGCCGCCATCACCCTTGGTATCGAACGCTTTACCGACCGCCACTGGCAAAATCTGGAAGCGCAACTGGTGCCTGCTGAGCACCGTGCCATTGAACCTGTGACAACAAATAAACCTGGGCGCCCCCGCGTAACGCGGTCGCGCTGGATGAGCTGATATGCCGTATACCGAACAAGACCTCACCGACATTGAAACGGCGATCCGCAAGCTGCAGAGCGGCGAGCGGGTGGCGTCCGTTGCCTATGACGGTAAAACCGTGAGCTACAGCCAGGTGCAGTTGGGAGAGCTGATTTCTCTGCGGGATCGTATCCGCCAAGAGGTTAAAAGCACCACGGGTGCCAAAACCCGTCAGATCCGCCTATTTACCAGTAAAGGTGTGGAATGACCATTTTTGGCTGGTTGAAACGCCCTAAAGCCAAGGCTTTGGGCTATGACGCGGCGGGCCCCGCGCGCGTTGCGCGCAATGCATATGATGCCGGCAACGCCGGCGGGCGAAGGCTACAAACTTGGGTGCCGACCACCGATTCCGCCAATGCCATTCTGTTTCAGGATGCAGCGTTGTTGCGCTCTCGCAGTCGAGACATGGCGCGGAAAAACGCTTACGCTGCGAACGGTATCGAGGCGATTGTGGCAAACGCCGTTGGCACGGGCATCAAACCACAATCGAAAACAGATGAATCCGATCTGCGCCAGCAAATCCAAGCCTTGTGGCTGGAGTGGACAGACGAGGCAGACAGCGCGGGGTTGACGGATTTTTACGGACTGCAAGCCCTCATCTGCCGCGCCGTGGTGGAAGGCGGCGAATGCTTCGTGCGCCTGCGCGTGCGCCGCCCAGAAGATCGGCTTTCTGTGCCGCTGCAACTCCAGACATTGGAAGCGGAACATTTGGATGCCAGCAACAACAAGCCGCTGGCAAACGGCAACTTTATCAGGGGCGGGATTGAGTTTAACCGCCTCGGCCAGCGCGTGGCGTATCATTTGTACCGTGAACACCCTGGTGATGCGATGTTGTTCGGCACTGCCAGGGAAATGGTGCGTGTGCCCGCTGAAGAAGTGCTGCATATCTTCAAGCCGCAACGCCCAGGGCAGATTCGCGGTGAGCCATGGTTAGGGCGGGTACTGCTGAAGCTCTATGAGCTGGATCAATATGATGACGCGGAATTGGTGCGTAAAAAAACCGCTGCGATGTTCGCAGGCTTCATCACCAAAAACGGATAGAATCAAAGAGCATTACGACCTAAAGTGGCAGTGCTAGATAAATCACAAAGGTTTTTTTATGAGTCAAAATGAGGGCAATGATGAATACTGGCAGGCCGTACAAAATCGCAATGCGAATTATGACGGCACGTTTTATTATGGCGTCCTGACAACAGGGGTATATTGCAAACCAAGCTGCAAAACACGTCTAGCACTGCGCAAAAATGTCCGGTTTTTCAACACTCCCGAAGAAGCGAAAAATTTTGGTTTGCGGGCTTGCAAAAAATGCAACCCCAACAAGGCAACCAGTGTCATTGCAGATGTGGTGCATGAACTTTGCCGGTATATTGATACCCATATTGATGAGACCCTGTCGCTTGCCCACATCGCCAGAAAGTCAGGCTACAGCACGTCACACATTCAAAAAGCGTTTATCGCTCTTATTGGCAGCAGCCCGAAAGCCTATCAACAAAGCCTGCGCCAGCAAAAACTCAGGACAGATTTAAGAACAGCTCCCAATGTCACGGGTGCAATTTATAGTGCCGGTTACGGATCCACGAGTCGTGTTTATGAAAAACTAGGTCAATATATTGGCATGACACCCAGACAATACCGCCAAGGCGGCAAGGACGTGATCATTCATTATGCCAGCGGCACCACAAATTTAGGGGTAACAATGATTGCGGCCACTGGGCGCGGGATTTGTTTTTTGCAGTTTGGGCAAGAAGAGCAATCATTACTCGCCGAACTCCATAAAGAATTTCCCCACGCGGCGATTGAGCCGATGCCGACATCAGGTGCCGCGCAATTCGAGGCATGGATGAATGCACTTGAAGCCTATCTGAATAAAAAACAGCAGTTGAACGGTCTGCCTATTGATCTTCGCGGTACGGCGTTTCAGATGCTTGTATGGCGTTATTTACAAACCATTCCAACAGGTGAGGTGCGTTCCTATACGGAAGTGGCACAAGGCATTGGCAAGCCCAAAGCCGTGCGGGCCGTTGCCTCAGCGTGTGCCCATAACCGTATTGGCATCATCATTCCCTGCCACCGCGTCTTGCGGGGAGATGGCGGTCTTGCTGGCTATCGCTGGGGATTAGAACGCAAGCGCACCTTGATCGATTTGGAACGGCATGCACACCATGAATAACCTGATCACAAATCTTTTTACCCATGAACCCACGATTAATCTTCTGCCACACGATGGACAGGTGCATTATCATGGGCCGATCATGAGTCATGATGAAGCCATGCATCACCATGAAAAACTGCTGGCAATAATTCCCTGGCAGCACGACGAAGCGGTAATTTATGGCAAGCGCATTATAACCGCGCGTAAAGTTGCTTGGGTTGGGGATACCCACTATGCCTACACTTATTCTGGCACCACAAAACAGGCAACGCCATGGACATCCCAATTGCTCATGCTGAAATCCAAGGTGCAGGTCTTGACGGAAACAGTATTCAATTCCTGCCTGCTCAATCTGTATCATCACGGCCAGGAAGGAATGGCTTGGCATAGTGATGATGAATCTTCCCTTGGCAAAAATACAACCATCGCATCCCTCAGTTTCGGCGCAACGCGCAAATTTGCCTTCCGCCACAAACACACAAAAGAAACCCTTTCCTTGATGCTGGATCCAGGCAGCCTGCTGGTGATGAAAGGAACAACACAAACGCATTGGCAGCATAGCCTCCTAAAATCAGCACGCGTCCATTCCCCACGGATCAATCTTACGTTTCGCACCATTATTATTTAGGAGGTTATATTATGCATGATGTCGTAGAGCGGCTTTGTTTTTCTGATTGGGATACCGCCTATCACACCCTTGATAACACAGGCATCGCCGTATTGCCCAAAATCCTGGACGTGGAACAATGCAACGCTTTTATGGCCATGTTTGAGAAACCCACCCTGTTTCGCAGCCGTATTGATATGCAACGTTATAATTTCGGCAAGGGTGTGTACCAGTATTTTTCTTATCCTCTGCCGCGAGTCATTCAATCCTTGCGTGAGACTCTTTATCAGCAACTTGCCCCCACGGCGCGCCAATGGGCAATGAAGATGCGGATACAAACCCATTTTCCCGTAACACACGCGGAATACATTCTTCAATGCAAAGCGGCTGGGCAATTGCGGCCAACACCGTTAATTCTTCGTTATCATGCCGGCGATTATAACTGCCTGCATCAGGATTTATACGGTGAGCAGGTTTTTCCTTTACAGGCCATTTGTATGCTCAGCAATCCCCAAACTGATTTTACAGGGGGTGAGCTTGTTCTCACCGAACAACGTCCCCGCATGCAGTCCCGTGCCCACGTTTTACATCTACAACAGGGTGATATGGCTATTTTAGCCGTTCATTCCAGACCGCAAAAAGGATCGAGAGACTTTTATCGCACCGTGATGCGGCACGGCGTCTCAACAATTCATAGCGGAACACGCCACACGATCGGTATTATTCTGCATGATGCTGTCTGAAACAGAAGAATCAGCAACTCTATTTTCTGTAACAATTTTAAAAAATCATTTTATTCAAGGATACGCCAGATACACCCCTCACGGAGTATTCACTCCTCCCGTGCGGTTTCGGTCGATTACCATTGAGGAACTGAACGGTGTGCTGAATCTGTTGCCCACCGCAACACCTGGCTCGCCTGGCACCTTGGGCAAGCGCGGCAAACGCACCGTTCGGTCGTTCACCGTCCCGCACATTCCTCATGATGATGTGGTGCTGCCCGAAGAAGTGCAAGGCATCCGCGCCTTTGGCTCGGAGGATAGCACACAAGCCTATGCTCAGGTGCTCGCCACGCACCTGCAGAACATGCGTAACAAGCACGCGATCACGCTGGAGTATCTGCGCATGGGTGCGCTCAAGGGGGTGATTCTGGATGCGGATAGCTCGACGCTGTTCGACCTTTATACCGAATTTGGCATCACCGCCAAATCCGTGAACTTTCAGCTAGGTGTCGCCACCACAGACGTGAAAAAGAAATGCCTTGAGGTCATTCGCCACGTTGAGGACAACCTCAAAGGCGAGGTCATGACCCGCGTCCATGCCTTGGTAAGCGCGGAGTTTTTTGATGCCCTGACCAGTCATGCTTTGGTGAAAGATGCCTATCAACGCTGGCAGGACGGCGCGGCGTTGCGGGACGATATGCGTAGCGGTTTTCCTTTTGGCGGCATGATGTTTGAGGAGTATCGCGGCGTAGCCACCGATGCCGACGGCAACGTGCGGCGGTTTATTGCGGCCAGCGAGGGGCATTGTTTCCCCATCGGCACGCTGGGGACGTTTACCACGTATTTTGCGCCGGCGGATTTTAACGAGACCGCCAACACCCTCGGCCAGCCGCTC
>JBILKT010000137.1:0-4802 GCA_044376545.1 Alphaproteobacteria bacterium | reverse complement strand
GCGGCTTAAGACGTTCTTTCAGCGATAAGAAATCATCATCACCGTTCAGGCGGGCATACTGCGCCTTGAAACTTTTTAGATCACCAAACGCATATTCATCAATCAGACTAACCAAGCCATACAGTTCAAGAATGGAGTTTTGCAGCGGCGTTGCCGTAAGCAGCACTTTTTGAAAGCTGGCCGTGGCATTTTTTATGCTGTTGGCAATTTTATTGGTGGGTTTATAGACATTCCGCAGACGATGGGCCTCATCAATCACCACTAAATTCCATGGCGTTTGATTGATGTAAGGATCTTTAGTTTTAACAAACTGGTACGAGCAGATAACGATTTTGTCTTGTGCAAAAGGATTCAGGTTTCCACTGCGAATTTCCTGATTAAAGGATTTATTTTCAAGAATAACAGAGGGCAGGAAGAACTTATCAGCAAGTTCCTGACTCCACTGTTTACGCAAGTTAGATGGCACAACGACAAGCAACTTGCGCTTGCCTTCTGCCCATTGCTGGGACAACAGCAAGCCTGCCTCAATGGTTTTACCTAACCCAACTTCATCCGCTAGGATTGCCCCACGCGAGAAAGGCGAGCGAAATGCGAATAATGCTGCTTCAATCTGGTGCGGGTTCAGGTCAACCTGCGCATCGGAAAGTGCACTGACGAGTTTTTCAACACTGTCTGATGGACAGCGGCGCGTTAAATCATAGGCATAATACTTGGCATGGTATTCTGTGATCATTCATCACCACCATGCTTTTGTTTTTGCTGCTCCACCCAATTAAAAATATCGGTTTGAGAAAAGCGCCACGAGCCACCCACCTTGAACGCGGGAACCGTGTCTTCTGCCGCCAGTTTATAGACAGTTTTTTCTTTCAGCTTTAGGTACGTCGCAACTTCCCCAATGGTGATAATGTCTGATTCCATTTTTTTCGCTTTTGCCCGCCAATGACTCAGTGTGAGAGCAAACTTGAAAATATAGAAAAAACATCTTTTTGCAAGCTAACTTTAGCAAAATCCGCAACCGTGGGTGTGTATTTGTAGTTGGCTAAATCCTAATCCTATAAATCAGGTGATGTCTATTATCCGCCCCAACGGATCAAAATCCTCACACTCAAATTGCCGTTGGCGGCTGGGATAGCCTGATTGATTCGAGATTACCCGCGTTGCGCCTATCATTTGGTCATCGCACTCGTGGGTATGACCATACACCCAGAGGGTGGGTTGATAGCGTTCGATAATCTCCAGCATATCCAGTGAATTGAATGCTGGCTGTAGAGGACTTTCTTTGTGCTGTGTATGGGGATTGATAACGGGGGCATGGTGACTGATAACCACACGGGCGCCGCTTTTGCCATCTTCAAGCCAAGCGATCAGCTTTTCTCGGTAAGTCTGGTGCAAGGCAACAGTCTGTGAGGGCGTCAGGCGCTGGCCAGCTTCCGTGTAAATCATCTGATAATCGTTCATCTGCTGCTGCGCGTGGAGCATGGCCAGTGGATTGCCACCATCAAAATCCGTCCACATCGTGCCGCCGAAAAAGTGCACGCCATCAATGGTCACATTTTCATCCAGCAGCAGCGTGACGTTTGGATGCTGTTCTTTCAACCAATCCCTGAAACTCGTATCTTCCTCTGCCATCGGGCGGCGGGTGTAGTATTCGTGGTTGCCCATGACATAGAGCACTGGCTTATGCCAATTTTTCAGAAAGCGGCTGAGTGGGCTGTAATCCTTACAAGTGATGATGTCACCCGCCAAAATCATCACGTCAGCATCCGTATCGGCAGGCGGCATAAAGTTACTGCCGAATTCAAGGTGTAAGTCACTGTAGGAAATGATTTTCATGGTATAAAGACATACCATACGTTGGCATGGTCATCCAGTAAATGAAGACAGTGGCACGCCTATTTCTCAGCGTGCCACCCTCTCTCAATCATTCATCGCCCTGCGTTGCCGGAACTGATAAATACTATCTGGTTGCCCAACAACAGGCACTGGCGTGCCCGTTTCTCTGTATTCATGCTCTACAATGGTAGATACTTCAGCGATGCGGTCAATTGCCAGTTCCAACCGAATACGACGCATGCAGTCGATCATCCCCTCAATCATTACGGCATCATTGATAGGCAGTGATTTATCGGCGCCTTCCTGTTCTTGCATTTCTTCAAAGCTGATCAGCAGGGTGTGACAGATTTTGCTGAGGCCATGCGGATCGATAGTGCTGAAATTCAGCAAGTATTCCTTCGAAGCCGTATGCGCAATAATCTGGCGCAGGGTGGCAGCCATAGCGCGGGCAATATGCCCAGGGCGCAAGTCGGATAGGAAGATGCTGTCTTTTTCGGTGCCTTGGTGCAGGTTGGTCATCAAAAGGTGGCACAAGTTATCGAGTTCAAGCGCGTTCAGAACACTAAACTGGCATACGAATGTTTGAAGCTGTTGTCGCTGCATAATGAAACTCCCTTGTTGAATTGTTTCAGATTTACAATTCATAGTTGTTATATGATGGGATTTCAATCAAAGATAACAGGGGGTTAACGATGAATGTGTTCTTTATGCAGACAACCGCATCTCAAGAGCCTTCATCTGCTCCGTATGTTTACTAGGGTTGTGGCGTATCAGCTTTTGAATGTTGGACAGTTTCCATTGTACGGCGGGCATCTTACGCAGATTTTCCAAGGGGAATAGACGCCAGTCTGGCTTGCCTTGTTTAAACCCCAGCAGAAAGGCGCGGTCGTTATTCGTCCAGCGTTGCCGGATTTCCTGAACCAAGCGTTCTCTGGCCGCTTCAAAATCGGTGTAACTGAACGGGGTTAACGCCATCCCAGCAAACTGGGCTTGAAAAACATGGGACTGATCCAAAAAGTTAGGGCGGATTACTTCATGCAATGGCCGAGAATGGCTTAGTAGGGCGGCAATGAATCCTTGACGAATTTCTTCCGTGAAGCCTTCGTTCTCCAGCATGTGGTGAACATCAAACAGATCACGCGGGTGCTGACGATCAAGGGCGGCGCAGATCTTGCCACCGAACAATTCAGCATGGGAGATGACATGCACAGCCATGAACCGCCCGAATTCATCTTCAACGGTGCCCGCGATATCCATCAAGCGGGATGGCAGAAGATGCCCGCGCATGATTGTGTTTACCTCAACCTTGATTTGCGCTCCCGCCATCTGACAGACTATTTTCGCTTCCTGCCCATCACTCTGCGGCACTATGGTGACTTTGCAGGTAGGAATGGCGGTTTCTATTCGTGTTTTGATGCGCCGTAAGGCTTCGGCAATACCAGCGAGGGCAATACTGCGTTCCTCGAACGGCAGGTAGGTCAGGTCAATATCTACCGACAGGCGCGGCATGTCGCGCACGAATAGATTAATGGCCGTGCCGCCTTTCAAGGCAAAGCAAGGCTCCTTGGCCACATGGGGCAGCACCTGCAGCAGCAGCTCAACCTGAGCGCGGTATGGGGTGCTCATCATCAGCGGACAAGCTCCTCTGGTAAAGTAAGGCCGAATGAAGCAACGTAAACGCCACCTTTGGTTATAGTGCGAGCACCGGTGCCCAGATCAACGCTTTTTCTGTCTAGCCGCTGCGCCCACGTATGCCCAGCCTTATCCGCCATGTACAGGAACAGCCGTTTGACTTTGATTGATGTGCATTGTTCCAATAGTGGTTGCAGTAGCTTAGGGCGCAGGGTGGTCAGCCCCTCTATCACCTGGTAGCACTCTATCAGATCAATGGTCTCAGGTGCTAAGTGCAGGCACTCAAGAATCGCCCGCTCAGGAGCCGCTATCTGAATACTGAATGCACCCGATGCATGCTCGGTAAGAGCAAGATCGGACGGCAGAAAAGAGGTTTTACTATGATGCAACGGCTGACCCCAGTCGTGGTTTTTGAACCATGCCGGCAATGTGGTTTTGGGCGGTGAAAACAGGAAGATTGTTTCCGCCCCCAAGCGGACATAGTGCGCCGCCCCCTGCAAACCCAGTGCCGTTAATGCCCCTGCATGAACAGGCAGTCCGCTTTGTGCTTGCAGGGCATAGAGTCCGCCCTGCCACCTTACGGGATCGCTAGGACGCTTGAACGCACCAG
Source organism: Alphaproteobacteria bacterium (assembly GCA_044376545.1). Classification (GTDB taxonomy): domain Bacteria; phylum Pseudomonadota; class Alphaproteobacteria; order JAJTHO01; family CANGXP01; genus CANGXP01. The sequence continues at coordinate 727 of JBILKT010000137.1, read as the reverse complement.
CCCCAGCACTTTCCAGCCAGCCACTTTTACGGTAATGTTTCTGCAGATCCCGCGAGATACCTTGCTGCTCCAGCCACGCGGCCACGCACACGGTACCTGGGCGGTGCTGTTCCAGTAAATTTTGTAATTTTGCTTTATTATGGGTAGTCATGCTACCTATAATGCGATATTTTTAATGAAAACGCCAGTTTTTCTTTTTCAAAATATGTAAGTCTATTCGGGAGTCATTTTATTGCAACGTATGTAGTACAATTCTTTGTACGGTCATGAATCGGCACTTTGCCCATTCCGGTCATGCTATGGTCATGGGTAGGGCTGCAAAGGGTTGGTAAAGGTTGGTACTATCGAGCGAGGGACTGCTGTGCTAAAACTTTGTTATTGCCAAAGAATGCGGCTTATTGTTAAACATTACAACTGTTGGCTCAAGGAATCATAATCTCTTGGTCGGGGGTTCAAATCCCTCCCGAGCCACCATCAACATATTGATAATAAGCAATATTATTGAATTTTTGGCGCGGTCAAATGCCCAAAATGTTCATGACCGCGCCGTTTGCGGTAATGGAATCACCTTTCCCACATTCCCTTTTGTCTCTGCAATCGCCTTGCTGATGTGCTCTGCCGCCTGCCGCAGCTGTGTGTCGGCCAGATGCGCATAGCGCAGCGTTGTCTGATACTGGCTGTGCCCCAGCAGTGCGCCAATCATCGGCAGAGAATAGCCAAGGCCGTT
>JBILKT010000020.1:0-14369 GCA_044376545.1 Alphaproteobacteria bacterium | reverse complement strand
CTGCACCGTGTTCGTGCAGTTTTTTGGCAATGCCCCACGCGATAGATCGCTCATTCGCGACCCCCATAATTAAGCCGCGTTTCCCGTGCATTAGTGGTGTTGTCATGTCTTTAGCATCTCCATTTATACCTGTTGCACATGAAGAATGTGCAACGTTTCGCTCAAGCGCCGCGCGGGCTTTACCGCTCGCAAGGTGTTTGTGCAAATCTTCAGGTGCGAGCGGTATACTGGGGGGCACTATAAGCATTTGGGGCGATAGCTCAAGGAGTTTTGTGTGATTTTTGCCCCGTATCGCTTTCAGGCAACACTACTGTGGCAGGCCCTTCAAACAAAATGGTTTTGCCGCCATTTTCCACATTGAGGCCTGTCGCCTTGATGGTACCGAAGCGGGAGGTAGCGGCAATTGGCATTTTGCTAATGGCTTGTTTTGTCAGGGTATCAATCAAAAAATTATTGCCTAGCAATGTTTGGCCTGTTTCATCGGCGAATTCAACTAGCCCGCGCAAATCAAGGATATTTTTTTTGCCGTCGAGATGTCCGTTGGTGGATTTAATGGTCGCTTGGGTGGTGGGATCCGTATACAGCGTTGCTTTAATACCTTCCAATTGTACATTATCAATAGAGGCATTCGTTTGGGTTGCGCTTGTTGCGCGCAGCTCGAAGGGGCGAGAATTTTTATCCAACCCTAAAAAGCGTGGATTCACCATTTGCAAGATAGAGGCTTCTTGTTCGAGTTGCCCGCTTTGTGCGGTGGAGAGCCTGAAAAAGCTATCGGTGCGACTCTTATACTGATTAATGGCGACAACGCCCGCTATCCACACCGCTGCTGTGAGAGGTAGGGCTATTTTTAAAAGACGCACACGGGAAGAGTAGCGGCAGAAAAAGGGGATGGACGATGACATGACGTAGGCCTTTTGCAAAAATCGCTAGGACGCTAGCGAAAATGGCTGTTTGCCGAGCATCGTAGCGGAGTTGACTTTTTTGTCAATGAGCAACGAAGCACTGGCAAATCAGACATTTGCAGCAAGTCATAGTAGACTTTGGCAAAAGAACCTAATCGATGCCCGCCTTAAGGCAATCATGCAGATGCAATGCACCTTCCACTTTTCCCGCATCATCGGTCACAAACAGCACGGTAATTTTAAATTCATTCATCAGGGCAACAGCAGAAGCGGCAAACGCCTTTCTGCCAATAGTTTTCGGCGTTTTTGTCATCACGTCACGTGCGGTGAGTGATAGCAGATTGCGGTGGGCGTGGCGGGTGACATCCCCAACGGTGACAATTCCTTTGAGAATATTGTTATCATCCAACACAGCCGTGCAGCCGATGCGTTTTGCCCCAATCTCGATAATTGCATCGGTCATCAGGGTGTTTTCTGTGACAGTGGGAATATCCGCATCTTTCACCATCAACTCTTCTACGCGCATCAGCTTTTTGCCCAGTTTCCCCCCAGGGTGAAATACTTTAAACCCTTCTTTGGAAAAGCCCTTTTTTTCCATGAGCGCAACGGCGAGAGCATCGCCGAGTGCGAGCATCATGGTGGTGACAGTTGTCGGGGCGAGCCGCAAGGGGCAGGCAGGATCTGCTTGGGGGATGTGTAAGATAATGCTGCTTGCTTGCCCCAGTGTACTGTTGGGGTAGCGGGTTAAGCCAATAACAGGAATGCCATAGCGGGCGGCGTATTGCAGAATACCTTCTAACTCGGTGCTTTCCCCTGATTCAGAAAGGGCAATAACCGCGTTGCGTTTCGTAATCATCCCCAAATCACCATGATTTGCCTCTGCGGGGTGCACAAAGAACGCGGGCGTACCCGTGGATGCCATGGTTGCCGCAATTTTCAGGGCAATATGCCCACTTTTGCCCATGCCTGTTAAAATAACATGTCCCTTAAGAGTGGCAAGACATTCAACGGCTTTGTTAAAATTCTCGTCAAGGTTTTCTGCGAGAATACGCAAGCCTTCTATTTCTGTAGTCAACACACGGCGGGCAATATGCCGATGCTCTTGTATTTTTTCAGGCACTGTGGGGAGAGGAATGTCGTTATGCGCGGTAAGGGGTGCTTGCGGGGATAAAACTGAACGCAGGGTCATAATAATTCTCCGAGAGGAGAAATATCATACTTGCAAGGGAAAGGGTATATTTTTTTTAGGCTGTTAAGCTTTTCAACTTAACCATTTGTTTGCATATTTCCTGTATAAATAAACTATAGGTAGAATATTTTTCTTAAATAGATTTTCAAACGAAAGGATTTTTGTATGTCTTTTTTAAAGGCGCGGGGCGACGCCCTGCAATATATACATGTTCAAGAGCACGCAACGGCATATAAACTGTTGGCACACCGCACAAAAATCTTTGCGCTACAGATCGCAGATTACATGAATATGTCGTCAGAAGCCGCTGATGACTATGCACAAAATATTCTCGATGTGTATATTGAGACCTGTGACGACCATGTATTGCTGGATAGGGTGTTGGAGGATTTGCAGGCTATAGGCGTATCAGAGCACCGCTCGGTGTTGGAAAAATATTTGCGGCAGGCGGATGATCAAGCGGATGCGGCGTTTTATTAGGAGTTTGCCCTAAAACGAACGGATACGTTATACCGTTCGCACCTCAAGATTTGTAAAAAAAATCTTACGAGAATAATTTTTCAAAAAAAAATTGCCCCCTATCCAACGGATAAGAGGCGATTAAAAAATGTCAAAAATTAAAAAACTTAAAAGTTAGATCTTTGACATTTTTGATTCCCAAAGAGTGGTAGGGTTGTGCTCTTGGGGAAAAAGTCAGGTGCCGCCTGACTCGAAGGGATCACAACCCCTCCACTGGACTTGCACCCGTTTACCAGCAGGCGCTGGATTAAGGGAGTGGTGATTATCCAAAGAATAACCACACCGATTCCCACAATGCCGAACAACAATGTAATTTTTACAGGCAATCGCCCGTAAAAAAAATTTTCTTTGGTACGTGGGGTGTTCATGATTCTCCTTATGGTGAATATAGTAGGCCAGCGGGCGAAAAAATTGCCATGTCCAATTTATGTGCTTTTAAAGTAATATATATATATATACGTCAAGCATTTTATTTATATAGGGTCAGGACTTGCGCGAATTGTCAAAAGTGTGTCGCGTGTGTCATTCCCAACCCCGCCTTCGCGGGAATGACACCCGCAGCATATCCGAGACGTTTCGCGCAAGTCCTGTGCCAACGGCGCACCTTTAAAGCCATTAAACTATTAAGCGATTGTTTATTGAATAGCGTTGGAGGCTACACTCAACGCTTGAAAAGCGCATGATTTACTTTTACAGAAGAGACTCTTCTGTCCTTATAATAAAGTGATGCGCTTGTCCGTCCCCCCTCCCTCTTTGATTGCCGTGCCGCCTGTGGGGTTGGTTGCCCAAGGCTTAGGGAAAAACTATAAGAATCGCCCTGTGCTGCGGGATGTGAGTATCGCGGTGCAGCAAGGCGAGGCGATTGGCCTGATGGGCCCCAATGGCGCGGGAAAAACCACCTGTTTTTATCTCATCACAGGGCTGATTCATGCCGATAAGGGCAATATTTTTATTGATGGGCGGGATGTAACGGCGTTGCCCATGTATCGGCGGGCGCGATTGGGCGTGGGCTATCTGCCGCAGGAAACCTCGATTTTTCGCGGGATGACAGTTTCCCAGAACATTATGGCAATTTTAGAACTCGTGCAGCCTGATGTGGCAGAGCGTCATGCGGCCCTCGAGTCATTGCTCGCAGAATTCTCTATTACACGGTTGAGAAATAGCCCCGCTGTGGCGTTATCGGGTGGGGAGCGCAGACGGGTTGAAATCGCCCGTGCGCTTGCCTCGAACCCCGCCTATATTTTGTTGGATGAACCCTTGGCGGGAATTGACCCCATTGCGGTGGGGGAGATTCGCGCGTTAGTTGCGCAATTAAAAGAACGCGGATTAGGCGTGCTCATTACCGACCACAACGTGCAAGAAACTCTGAGTATTGTTGACCGCGCCTATATTCTCCACGCAGGCGCGGTGCTGAAAGAAGGCACGCCTAAGGAAATTGTGGCGGATGAGCAGGTGCGCAAAGTGTATTTGGGCGAGGGGTTTGCGTTGGCTTGAGGGGGCTTGCAATCACGTCTTGACAAAATAACTTATATGTTATATATGAATAATACAGAATGGACAGTAGAGACGCTTAATGAAGCGGTAGACCAAGAAATTGAAGCATTGCCAGAGGACATGCGGGCAAAGCTCCATTGGATAGGCAGCCTCATTAAGACGCGTGGGCTTGAGCGTGTGGGCGAGCCTTATGTGAAACACATACAAGATTCGCTATGGGAAATGCGGATGAAAGGGCGCGATGGTATTTCACGTGCTTTTTATGTTATCGCTAAACCAAAGCGCGTTGTTATTGTGAGAGTTTTTATCAAGAAAACGCAAAAAACACCTCCCAGAGAGATAAAACTTGCGCTCAAACGAGCAAAGGAGATTACATCATGACCACCTTAGACACGCTGCACGAAAAATGGATGGAAAATCCGCGTTATGTTTTGGAACATGCCGCTTTACAGCCTGAATTTAAAATTGCGGCGGCGATTATTGATGCGCGTACGAAAGCAGGGCTAACCCAAGGGCAACTTGCCGAGCGGATGGATGCCAAACAGGCATTTGTTGCGCGGCTAGAAGGGGGCAATCAAAACACCACCATCAAAACCTTGGAGCGGTTGGCAGCCGCAACGGGCTTGCGCCTGACGATTCGCTTTGAGACGACGGAAAAGTTGGTGACGCTAGCGTGATCCAAATAGATGCACAGGTGCACAAGGTGTATTTGGGCGAGGGGTTTGCGTTGGCTTGAAGAGCCGATGTTGTGTTGAGGGGTGAAAAGAAAACAACCCAAACCATTGGTTTGGGGGTTTCCGTTATAAGATCAAAGTGCTGTTACCAGACGAAAATTTGACGAGGGGCTTGTGAAACGTTCGGAATGCGAACACTAGAAGCTGGAGCAGCCACAATTTCCAGACTGAATCGGATAACTGGGGCAGACTCGTCTTCTTCGCGTTGAACTTTGCGGGTATTCATTGAGCTTTCGCCGCCAGTGGCGATGATAGCCTCTTCATATCCACGAGACTCTCCGATACCCTTGCTTGCGCCTAAAGTACCGAAAGATTCCGACCCACGGGTGGCGCCGTAGTCAAAGCTACCTCGCGAACCAGCACGAAGAACATGACCACCTATGCCTAGCGACACGGGACGAAATTGTTGGCGTTCAGGAAGTAGCAAGTGGAACTCCAAGTCGATAATCGATAAGGCACCTGTTACGCCTGCTTCTGTATAAGCGTTTACCATGGCTTCGTTACCACGGCGACGCATCACACAAAAACGTCCACGATCTCCATCAGGTTGATGGTCAAAACGGCAAATGCTTCCTTGATCAGCGACCCAAGAAGATTTCGACATAATGCCATTGATGCCGACATAAACACTCGCATCTTGGAACAAAGGTTTAACCAACAGCCAAAAATAGACCTCATCAGCATCTACAGGAATCGCAAACTGCCGAGAAGAGACACGCTTTGCCAATTGACGGGTGCGGTCAACTTCTACCGCAACTTGTAAACCATCGATGTTGAGAGAATTAGAGTTGTTGAGTTGTTGAAAAGACATAATCGAATTTCCTGCCTTTTAGGCGGTAATTTTTTACAAAAATCGAAGATGGCTAAAATGCTGCATATTCAACGCATTGAGCGTGCGCAGCAGACAATAGTTGTATTAAACTTAATATATATATATATCTGTCAAGAATATATTTTGCATTCTATGTATTTTTTTTGGTGCGCCCATTCCCTCAAAGGGCAAGGACGCCACTGTCAAACAAGGACAGCTTTCGCGTACATTCCGTAATGTAATACCAATCCGCTTAAGTTTCTGAAAGATTTCTGGACCCCAGCCTGCGCTGGGGATTCGCTCGGAGAACGTGCTCGATCAGGGACGAATCCCCTGCAAAGGCAGGGGTCCAGAAAATCCTGTTTTTGATGATTATGGCCTAATAGGCACGAGGGATGAGGCACGAGGAAAAAGAAGGGGCTATTTTGATACTCTTTCTTTTCCTCTTTCCCCGTGCCTAGCCCCTAGTGCCTAGTCCCTAGCGCCTCATGTTTGGGCAACAAAGCCATAGCAACGATAAAACAATTAGCTCGCTAACTGTTGCGCTACCTCTTCAGCAAAGTTCTTTTCTTCCTTCTCGATACCTTCACCAAGAGCATACCGCGCAAAACCCGTGAGAGCAATCGGCGCACCCAGCTCTTTTGCTGCGTTAGCAACAACGGCAGCAATTTTTGTCTCGCCATCCATCACGAAAGTTTGCTCTAATAATACAGATTCTTCATAGAATTTGCGCACACGGCCTTCGACCATTTTCTCAATAATGTTGTCAGGCTTGCCGCTGGCTTTGGCTTGATCTGCAAAAATCGCTTTTTCGCGTTCCAGTATCTCGTCAGGCACATCGGCTGTAGTCAAGGAAATAGGAGCAGCCGCTGCCACGTGCATGGCAAGTTTTTTGCCTAAGTCCTGCAATTTTTCTTGCGGTGCTGTTGATTCCAACGCTACCAACACGGCAATCTTGCCCAACCCATCGGCGATACTGTTATGAATATAAGCGGTAACGACCCCCTGATTGACACGCACGTGCTGCAAGCGACGCAACGACATGTTTTCGCCAATGGTTGCAATCATATGGGTGAGCTCTTCGTCAATCGTGCGCCCTGTATTAGGATAGGCAACCACTTTCAGGGCATCCAGACTCGCCACGGCGTTGGCTTGTGCTAGCTTTGTGATGGTTGCAACAAATTGTTGGAAATTGTCGTTGCGGGCCACAAAATCTGTTTCAGAGTTTAACTCTAATACCGTACCCAGTGTGCCTGTCACAAGGGCAGAAACCAACCCTTCTGCTGCAGTGCGTCCAGATTTTTTCGCAGCTTGTGACAAGCCTTTTTTACGAAGCCAATCAATAGACGCCTCAAAGTCTCCTCCATTTTCTTGAAGGGCTTTTTTGCAATCCATCATACCCGCACCTGTGCGCTCGCGGAGGTCTTTTACCTGTGCTGCTGTAATTGTTGTCATGACATCTCTCTCCTCTTAGGCTGCCGTATTTTCAGGCGTTGACGCTGCTTCTATAAGAGCGGCAGGCTCAATCGGCGCTTCGGTAGACGCCCCTAAATCCACACCTTTTTTATGCATTTCTAATTGCATACCTTCTAAAACAGCAGCCGCAAACAGGTCACAATACAATTCCAGAGCGCGGGTCGCATCGTCATTACCAGGAACGGGGTACGCGATTCCTTGTGGATTACTGTTGCTGTCTAAAATTCCAACTACAGGAATGCCAAGACGTTGCGCTTCTTGAATGGCTATGTCTTCTTTGTTGGTGTCAAGCACGATAATAATATCAGGGACCCCCCCCATCCCTCTGATACCACCTAAGGCGAGCTCGAGCTTATCCCGTTCTCTGGTCAGTGTGAGAGATTCTTTTTTGGTAAGAACGTCCTTATGCTCGCTCAAGTGTTGCTCAAGAGCATTGAGGGATTGAATAGAGTTAGAAATGGTTTTCCAGTTGGTGAGCATCCCACCCAACCAACGATGGTTTACATAGTATTGACCACATTTTTTTGCAGCTTCAGCAACCTTTTCCTGCGCTTGGCGTTTTGTGCCCACAAATAAAACGCGCCCGCCCTTTGCGGCAACATTTTTCACAGCAAGCAAGGACTGGTGCAACAAGGGAACAGTTTGTTCTAAATCAATGATATGAACACCATTCCGAACGCCAAACAAAAACGGCTTCATTTTCGGATTCCACCGACGGGTAGTGTGACCAAAATGCACGCCCGCGTTAATGAGCTGACGCATAGAGAAATGAGGAACGGTAGACATTATAGAGGGTAACCTTTTCTAGTTTGTCCGCCACAAACGTGAATTTTTTTTCAAGGAGAATGTGCATTCTCATAAAAAAAAACACCAGAACAAAATGTTTGTGTGAGAGATAAAATTAACAAGCCTTGCCTTAGAGCTTGTCCCGAAACTAACGCACGAGTTTAAAACCGATCTTTTTGGCTGCAAAATACCCCCAAAATAGGGAAAATACCCCAGTATATCCCGCTATTTTGGGGGGATTTTTCGCTCAAAAATCTCAATTTTCTCCTCATGCGTTAGTTTCGGGACAAGCTCTTATAAAAGAGAATATATTGAGAGGCAAGGAGAAAATCACCAAGGCAACTTAACACCCGTCAGTTTTTGACAAGAAGTATAGCAAGTATGTAATACCAATCCGTAACTACCTAGCTACAGTCATCTTCTGATCCTCAAGGGACGAGGCACGAGGGATAAGGAAAAAGAAGGGACTATTTTGATACTCTTTCTTTTCCTCATCCCTCATCCCTCGTGCCTCGTGCCTCGTGCCTAATGCCTAGCGCCCCGTCCATGAATTAACGTAGATCGTGACTTGGGTGTTCATACGGCGGATAGATGCCGTTCGTGCGCGGGGGTTTTAAGCAAATTCTGTAAATAGTCGCCATACTCACTCTTGCCCGCATGGCGGATACTGTCCTGCAATTCATCTTCGGAAATCCAGCGTTTCAAGAGGGCAACTTCTTCTAAACAACCAATTTTTATCGAGGTGCGCTCTTCGATAAGATGCACAAATTCACCAGCCTTCAATAAATTATCGGGCGTCCCCGCATCCATCCACATAAACCCACGACCCAAAGAGGTAGCCCGAATTGCCCCTTCGGCAAGATACGTGCGATTCAAATCATTAATTTCCAATTCTCCCCTTGGGGAGGGTTTTAGAGCGCGGGCGCGAGCACTGGCAGTGCTATCATAGACATACAAACCAATCACCGCATGAGGGGAAAGAAAGGTTTTTGGTTTTTCCACCAAATCCAAAATTTCATCATCATCTCCTATAACCGCCACACCAAAGGCGCTGGGGTCTTTGACACGATAGGTGAACAAATGGGCTCCTTCATTTTGGGTGACATCTTCAATGGCTTGGCTCAGTAGTTTCTGAAATCTGGCCCCAAACATTAGGTTATCACCCAACATCAGCATGCTCGAATCATTTTCTAAAAAGTCCTCCGCTAAGATCAGTGCCTCAGCAATCCCCTTGGGTTCATTTTGGATTTTGTAAGATAGTCGAATCCCCAAACGGGATCCATCCCCCAAAACGCCCTGAATGCGGGGGGTGTCTTGGGGGGTAGAGATAATCAAAATTTCCGACAAACCCGCCAGCATCAGCGTAGAAAGCGGATAATAAATCATGGGTTTATCATAAACAGGCAGCAGCTGCTTAGAAATGGCCCGTGTTAAGGGATAGAGGCGCGTTCCGTGGCCACCGGCGAGAAGAATGCCTTTCATATCAGATCCTTTCTAAATCAATGATTCCATGGCTACCGTTTGTAACTCCCTAGCTACCCTTCAAGGCACGGGGCGCTAGGCACGAGGGGCTAGGCACGCAAAAAAAAGAGTATCAAATAGTCCCTTCTTTTTCCTCGTGCCTCGTGCCTCGTGCCTCGTGCCTTTTAGCAAGAAGGCATGGTAGCTCTCTCCATTAATGTTACCTCAAATACCAGTCAACCGTATCCCTCAATCCCTCTGCCCAAGTATAACGACGTCTCCAGCCCAAATCCCGTTGAACCTTAGCCGAAGACAAGGCATACCGATAATCATGACCAAGGCGGTCAGGGACAAAGGTTTTTTGGGTTGCGTAGGATAGACCATCAACCCTCGGTTTGGCCTGATCCAAAACCGCGCACAGGGCATCCACAACCTGCACCGTGCTGAGTTCATTTTCACCAGATAAACAATAGGATTCGCCAATTTTTCCCTTGGTTAAAGCGGCGAACACGCCCGTGTTATGATCGGATACGTAAATCCAGTCCCGCAGAGCGGAACCATTCCCATAAATCGGCAGAGGCCTACCGGCTAATGCATTCGTGATGCAAAGAGGAATAAGCTTTTCGGGCAGTTGACGAGGCCCGTAATTGTTGGTGCAGTTGGTTAAAAGAATGGGCAGGCCATAGGTGCGATGCCATGCGCGCACCAGATGATCACTGGCTGCCTTGCTGGCCGCGTAAGGGGAACTGGGGGCATATGGAGTGTCTTCGTCTGCGGGGGGGGCGTCTAGGGGCAGATCCCCATAAACTTCATCCGTAGAAACATGCAAAAAACGACAATGATCGGGGGCCAAGCCTTTGTCGCGATAATTACGAGCGGCCTGTAGTAAATTCATAGTGCCCATGACATTGGTTTCCATGAAAACGTGAGGGCTATGAATAGAATTGTCCACATGACTTTCCGCGGCAAAGTGGACAATGGCATCGGGTCGATGTTGCTCCAGCAAGGTTTCCACCAAGTTTTGGTTGTTGATGGACCCAATCATCAAGATCACGTCCCCCTGAATCCAAGACAGGTTTTCTTTTTTACCAGCGTAGGTCATAGCGTCCAACACAATGACTTTGCTCCCGCGATGGGCCGCTTGAGCTACGAAATCACTGCCGATAAAACCCGCACCGCCCGTGACAAAAAGTGTCTTAAACATCATAACCTATCGCTGTCATCAAATGAGGCACGAGGCACGAGAAAAAAGAGGGGACTATTTTGATACTCTTTCTTTTCCTTGTCCCTACTGCCTCGTGCCTCGTGCCTTGAAGAGGAGCTAGGGAGTTACAAAGAAAGAGTATCACAATAGTCTTTACCATGACCGTCAAATGATCTATGAAATAGGTTCTAGCACCCCTTCCATGAATTGACGGGGTCTCAATCATAACAGGATGCGCTCTACATGCAATGGGAAAAAACGCCTTTTCAAGGGCTTTTTGTAATAACCCCCGCTGTTTATGGCGATGAACGGGGACATTTTTCGGAAACGTATCGGATGGATTTCTTAGCCTCCATCGTGAGTTCCGATATTTCCTTTATTCAGGACAATCAATCTTATTCTAAGAAAAAAGGGACGTTGCGCGGCATTCATTTCCAAAGAGCCCCTTTTGCCCAAACCAAGCTGGTGCGCTGTGTAACGGGCTTCCTCTACGACGTGGCCGTGGATTTGCGAGCAGGAAGCGCCACCTTTGGCCGCTGGTTTGGCATTGAACTGTCCGCCCAAAATGCCAAACAACTGTTTATTCCCGCAGGGTTTGGGCATGGGTTTTTAACTCTGACCGATGATGTCATCATCGCCTATAAGGTCGATGCCCCCTATCACAAAGACAGCGAAGGGACCCTGCGTTTTGATGATCCAACGCTAAATATCGCTTGGCCAACCGAGGCAACGGTGGTGTCGGACAAAGATCAGGGGGGTGGGTTTTTTAGGGATTACACGCCAGAATAGGAATCTCCCTTCTTTTTCCTCATGCCTCATGCCTAGTGCCTAGTGCCTAGCCCCTAGTGCCCCGTGCCTTGAAGAGTAGCTAGGGGGCCCTAAAAAAGAACTGGACTCCGTCATGCGACGGGGCGACGACTCAGCTATAGCGCCATCACCGCAAGTCTCTATTGGCAGAATTGATTGGCAGAATTGGCAGATTTTATGAAAGCATCTCCCCCCAAACGCACAGGCTATCGCCGTATTGCTGACATCCCCCCTGCCCTGTTGGCTGAACTCAACAGCGGTGCAACAGAAACAGCAACGCTGATTGAGTGTCTGGCGATGGATTTTCGGCAGCTGCTCCGTGTCGTTGCGCCGCATCTGCCTGCGGAAATCTTGAACGCGTTTCCAAATGATGCGGGCGTTCTTAAACGTATGCAGGCTGCAGGTGCATTGCTCTTACACCACGATGGGGAGGCAAGTTTTGACCATTGGCGATGTCATGCGAGTGACACGGTACGTGGTTGGGCGGCATATTTGCTCGCCGCTATTCCTGATATGGCTCTAGCAGAACGTTTGGAGAAAATCCGCTCGCTGGCGGATGATCCGCATTTTGGCGTGCGGGAATGGGCGTGGCTTGCTGTTCGCCCGCATATCGCCGCCGATATTCATCAGGCTATCGCCCTCTTAACCCCGTGGGTCTATGATAAAAGCCCCTATATCCGCCGCTTTGCGGTGGAAAGCACCCGCCCCAAAGGCGTGTGGTGCAAGCATATCAAGGCATTGCGGGAGAATCCGTCACTCGGGCTGCCGCTGCTTGCTCCCTTACACAGCGAAACAGTGAAATATGTGAAGGACTCGGTGCGGAATTGGAAAAGGGATGGGGGAATTTAGGCGTTAGTGGCTTGTTTTGCCTGATACGCATTAATCATAGCTTGCGCTTCTTGCGCAAGCTCTTCACCACCTCTATTGTCTTGCGCAATTGGAATAATGTCTTCTTTTGCTGCTGCCAAAGCCAACCGCTCTGGTGCTCCTTCAATACCTAAAGGAGCCTTTTCTACAAATTCAGCATCAATCACATCAGGATCGTTTACCGCTGTATTCTCTGGCTGTAACTGTTGATTTTCATTGACGAATTCGGCTTCAATCACTGGTTCTATGGTGGCGGCTTCCTTAGTTTGGGTTGCCTGATACTCCTTCGCAACCATCTGCGCCGCAGCATACAACCCTTCAATACGTTTATCACCGCTGGTTAGGAAAGAGTTAAAGTCACCTTTTGTAAACGCAGCAGCGACTTTTTCAGCGTCAAACTTGCCATTTTCGTCTTGAAAATCTGGTTGTTTTTCAAGTGCAGAAAGCCCCGCCGCTTTGTTCATTAACGCTTCGTGCTTGTTTACATCTTTATCAATGCCTCCAAGGAAAATACGAGCATTCGCACTCAGCGTACGCCCCATAACACCCGCTTCCAAAGGCCTTTGCAGATTGTAAACCCGATCAGCGTCATCTTTGAGCTTCGTAGTAAGTTTGTATGCACCCGCTGCTAGCATCGCTTTTTGCGCAACCTGAACAAGACGAAGGTTTCTTACTTCAGAACTACCCTCAGGTGAATTAGAGATGCTTCTGTTCTGCTTAAGAGACTCAATAAATTTCTCTGTCGCTTTATTGATATCTTCAGCACTAAATTTATTCCCCATTGCTCTATCAAGATCTGCATCAATATTTTGATTTTTAATGGCTTTGGATAATTCTGTAACATTCACAGAGCGGGTAATTTTTCCGTCTACTGTCTTTGCATCACCCAGCACTGTATCAAGCGGCTTTCCTAGCACTACATTTTCTGCGGCTGTTGCCTGTGCTGGCGTTGCAGCTTGTGAACTTTCAATTTCTGTGGTCTTTGTAGCCTGTTGTTTTTCTGCAGAATTAGAATTTGCAGGGATAATAACATGCGCGAATGAAGCAGCATTTGTCTGATTCTTGCCCTGTTGATCATCAGAGGACTGTTGAGATTTACCATATACTTGCAGGTTTTTTAGTCTTTCAAGTTCTAGCGTTTGTTGATCATCAGAGGACTGTGGAGAACTACCATTTGCAAGCTGTTGTCTTCTAAATTCAAATTCTAGCTTTTGTTGTGCAACTTTAATCTGCTTACTTTCTAACTCAAGCGCGGCGGTTGTATTCGCAACAAATTCTTGTTGGGCTTGTTTTCTGGCTGCTTCAGCAGCTTTATTTGCATTCATAACATTTGCGCCGAGGCGCAACGCCGCAATAGCTAAAGCGGAGAATCCTACAATAGGATTAGCTAGAGCCATCACTCCAACGGTCGCCGTCACGGCAGTGATCGCATTGGACTTAAGACTATCCTCACTGCTAAAAGAACTCTTTCTCCAAGCCTGATTACCAGCTGCTTGTTGATCTTTTGCTAATTGAGCTTTTTCGTCATCGTCTAATACATTTGCCAACTGCGCCATACCACATAATCCTATAAATTTTATACAATATACAAGAACTATACAGCAGTTTTAGATAATGTCAAATACTAAAGTGATATTTATCACTTACAAAAAACGGTAGCTAAACGAGTAATGATATTGTGAGATTTTTAGCAGGCTGCAACAACAAAGCCCGTCGCCCCGTGCTTGTCACGGGGTCTGGTTTTTAGAAAAACGTGGTGCAGTATAATGCCAGACCCCGTTATAAAAACGGGGTGACGATTTTGTCATCATCATTACATCTACAGGACTCCCCCAAAAACATCACTCTCAAAGGGATTAACTCCCCAGCCGCAAATTCAGCACGTCTTTCATGCTGTAAAATCCTGCTGGCTTGCCGTGCAGCCATTCTGCGGCTTTCACCGCTCCTCGCGCAAAAATCTGCCGACTGCTGGCTTTATGGGTAATTTCAAGGCGTTCGCCATCAGCACAGAACATCACCGTGTGATCCCCTACTACATCGCCGCCACGCGCCACAGCAAAGCCAATTTGCCCCTGCTCCCGCTTGCCTGCTCTGTCATACACCGCTTTATCCTCTAAGG